>NZ_JAPYVU010000002.1 GCF_028276765.1 Sulfurihydrogenibium sp. | reverse complement strand
GAAATATTGTAAAATAAAGATTAGAGTTTTGCATTTTTACCTCCTTGGTGGAATTTTTGCTATTACAATTTTAACTGCCACCAAGGAGCTTTTTTAGATGTTTTATTTATATTTGAATTTCTCACCCAAAGTATTCCTAAAAGATAATATTTTCTATGAATGGATATACGATCATGAAGAGTTAATACTATTTATGGATAAAAAAGATCCGAATTTCCAAAATTTACTAAGCAGAATATTGGAAGAGTTAGAGAATTTGGCACAAAAAATATCTAATACATATTTATCTGTAGAAGGAGCTGTTTTTGCGGTTATTAAGATAGATTCAGAATTTTTTGTTGATTACCAGGCTGAAGAATTAAAAGAAGCTATTAATGTAATTACAGAAGAGCTATTAATAGAATCAGAAGATGATTCTAAATTAATCGTTGTAAAGGATCTGCACAAAGATTTTGAAGAGTTGCTAAAAATTGTCAGAGAAAATTTAAGAATTAAGAAATTGATAATTGAAAAAGTTTTAAATAAAGATGTAGATATATTTGTCCAGTGGATTTATGACTTGAACTTGAATAAAAAGTATGTTGAAATCTTAGTAAGAGTAAAAGACAAAAATAATGAATACATTCCTGCTTACAAATTTATCAAAGTGTTAGAAAAAGAAAAAATGATGGACAAATTAGATGAAGTAACGTTTATAAAGCTTGCTGAAAATATAGATAAAGTTAAGAAGCTTACAAATAAAATCTCAGTAAACATATATCCAGATTCTTTAAATTCAAATACAGTCATTAATGCTTTAAAACAGCTGGCAGATGTATGTAATAGAAATGAAGTTGAGCTTGATATAGAGATTACAGAATATGCTATCGTTGTAAATAGAGAAGTTTTTGATTACATTAAGGACTCAAAAGTTTATCTTGTCATTGATGATTTTGGAGCTGGATATAATAACTTTGAGCTTATAGGAAGTTTAAAAGAAAAAGATTTTGTTAGAGCATTAAAAATAGATGGTTCAATAGTTAAGAAACTGGTAGAATCAAAGCTTTATGAAAATATAGCAACGACTATATCTCAATTTGCTAAAGCAGTTGAACTGGATTTAGTCTATGAATTTGTAGATAATGAAGAAATCATAAACAAAATAAAAGAAATCTCTGAGGAAACTAAAATACCTTACGATAGAGTATATTTACAAGGATTTTATCTACACAAACCATCACCCCTTGAAGAGGAGTTGAAAAAGTCAAATAAATAAGAAGTGTGTTACAAAAATCCATACTGTCATTCTGCAGCCGGCAAAGAATCTCATGTTTTTCTTCTCAAGTCAAAAAATCAAAAGAGGAGATCCTTCGGCTTACAGCCTCAGGATGACAAAGAAAGACAAATTTACAATAATTTTGGAACACTCTCAATAAATAAGTTGTATGAAAAATTTCCTGATTTTCTCTCCTCTTACTTATTTATTTACTGTACGGAGAGTTCATGAATTGCTTCTACTCATATACATCTTTGTAGGTTTCTATAATGTATTCATCATTAATGACTTGTGTTGGATGAGTCTGAATCCCATAATTTCTTACTTTCTATATAATTCATATACTTTACAGCCTCTTTAAAGTACGGTTTATTACTCCATATAGATCTATCTCCTATAATAAAACAATATTCTTTTGCTCTTGTGAGAGCTACATTTAGCATATTAGGTTTTGATGCCACCCAGTTCATAGATCTTTCTCCTTTACCACCTAATACTATAATTACTATTTTTGCTTCCTTTCCTTGGAACGTGTGTATTGTACCTATAAATTTTCCTAAGCTTTCATTTACTAAGGCATTTTCAAGTTTTGAGGAAGATTTCTTAAATTCTTTTTCAATATGTTCTTTTATATCTTTAAAAGGGGTAATTATAAAAAGGTTTTTACTCTTGATAAATTCTTCTATGTCTATATCGTGCTGACTTAACCTACTTTCAATATCTCTTAATATTTTTCTTAAAGCTTTTATCTCATCTAAAACTACTTGCCTTTCTTTTTTACTTTTTTCCCAGTCTACATGAATCCATAAAGACTGAGGTTTGCCTTTAATATAATCTGGAATCAAATTTTTGACGCTTTCTTTATCAGTTTGTCCTTTTATCATTCTTCCTTTATATGCTATTTCGTTGGCTATATCAAACATTGGATTGTTGCATCTTCTATGGATATTCAATGGGATGCCTACTCTATACTCTTCATAAAAAGCTCCTATGGAAGACCCATGGTCTGCAAGTATTTGGACAGAAGAAGAGGTTGTTTGATATCTTTCTGGGTCTTCTATATTAAAACTTTTAATAAGGTATTTATCAAGGTCTGATGTTATGCTTACAACAGGTTCTATTTGGAGAGGGTCGCCAACCACGATAGCTCTGTTTGATTTGTAAATTGGCATGATAGCTTGTTGCGGTACCGCTTGCCCTGCTTCATCAACTATTAGATAGCCAATACCTGCTTTTCTCATATTTTTAAAGAGTGTTTCAAAAGAATGAAAGGTCGTAGACGTAACCGGTATAACAAAGAAAAATGTATTAAATAAATCTTCCATAGAGTATGTATCGTTGGTAAACTTATCAGGGATTGATAAAAATGCTGTGAATACGTTTAGAATTTTTTTAAAATCTTCTTTATGTCTTGCAATAAGAAGTTTATGAAGTTTTAAAGATTCAATAAATATCTGCATTCTAAGTTTGTTTAACTCATTATAATTATATGGGGTAAACATGTATATTCGCTTTTTTTCATCTTCCGTTAATTGATTTCCTGATATGATCTTTTTGTATAAATCCTTAGGTAGCAGCATATCCTTGTAGTTGGATTCCATATCTTGTATAAAATTTAGCTTAACCGAAAATTCTTTGTCTATGTTGTCCTTCTTAGCTTTTTTCTCAGACAAGCTTGATTGTATGTCATTTATTTTCTTTTGAAGTTTTTGTTTATATTGTTCTTTTTCATCTAATTTTTGATTTAGAATTGTTCTTTCATTCATCAAATTTAGTTTTTGCGTTTCCCACTTTTCTATTTTTGTTTTTAAGCTTTTAAAAAATATGGATAAGAAATTAGCAAATTCAGAAGGTCTTGATTTTTCATGCATGTCAAGTAAGTTGATAGTCTCTTTTTTCTTTTCTTCAAGTTTTAATATTTCAGCATCTACAGATTCTTTTTCTTTTGTGAGATTAGAAAGTTCATTTTCTAAAGTTTTTATATCAGTTTCTATTTGGTCTTTTTCCTTTTGCAAATTTTCTATGTCTGTTAGATGAGCATAGTAATTCTTGTGTTTTTTGGAAAGTTCTTCAATCTTTGATTTTAGGTTTTTAATTTTATCTCCTATTTGTCTTATATCTTCCTCGGATGGAATTTCTTCTTGGTCTATGTCAGCTTTTAAAACATTCAAGAGAGAAATTGCCCTATCTCTGTTTGTTGAATTACCAAGGGGAATAGACAGTAATCCAAGGTATTCGCTTTTCTTGGCTTCTTCTATATCTTCTATACCTAAATCTTCATCTACATCTTCATTATCTTTTGTTTTGCTTTGTTTTTGGTTTTTAGAGATCTCTTCAAAGTACTTTCTTATAAGGTCTTCAAAATATCTAAAACTACCTTCGTTTATATCAATAAGCGATTTCTTAACGTCATCGTCCATTTTTGGCAGTTCTATAGATATATTTTCTACTGCCGCGTTATTGTTAGAGGCTACAACTATGCCAAAACCTTTTAGGTCATCTATTAGTTTTCCATTATTATCAAAGATTTTGTAGTCTACATCTATTATCTTTAAAGCTCTTTTTACTATTATATTTGCGATAATATCCTTTAAAAGTGTGGTTTTTCCTGTGCCTGGTGGTCCATTTACAGCCATCAGCTCTTGGTCTTTTAATTCATTCGCTTTATTTATAGCGATTTGTTGCATCATAGAAGCATTATAAGGAGATAGCCATTTTGCTAATGGTATATCTTGCTTTGTAAGAAGCTCTACAACGTTTTTTACAGAAGAAAGGTCAAATTCTATATCTTTACCGCAAAGATAGGTATTCAAAAGCTCTGAAGTTTTCTCTTCTTCTAAAAGTTCTTGTACACTTTCAAAAAAAGGGTTTAGAGATATATTTTGCAAATCTTCTAATGCCTTTTGATAACCTGAATTTTCGCCAAACTCTGAGACGGACTCTATTGCAATAGTAGTTCCTTTAAAGTAACGATTTCCAAAGGATGATAGTGCCTTTCTTGATGTTTCTAAGAACTCTTCTTCTATTTCAAAAAGTTTGAAAAAAAATTCTTCCTCTTCTTTTAAGACATCTATACTATTGCTAGATTTTGAATCTACTATACGTCTCTCAGAAACACCTATATCTTTATCCAAGGATGTACTGTTCCAAAAACAGGTGGTATATTTTTGAATACCTAATCTTATAGTCCTATCGTTAGTAAGCACTATTGGAAAATACTTTGATGCCATATCAACTGTAGCTTTTATAACAGATGCATCTTCTGGTTTATCAACACCATATTCTCTCTCGTTAAGGTTTTCATAAGAAGGTGTTATTATAAAAATTTGCTTTTTATTTTTGGACGGATACCACATACCGTCGCTTAATCTTCCATCTTGATTTTTCTGGGCTTCTTTTGCCATTTCATCTATGATAGTACGGAATTTTCTGGCTTTTGAAGATATGTAAGGGTTTGGATTTTTCTTTAAACCATCTAATTCAGATAAAATTTGTTCTGTTGCACATAAAACACAGTTTTTAAGATTTTTTAGTTTTTCAATATCTTTAACCTGAGTTTTTTCATGTACTACCCAAGAACTATCTATTACATAACAAACATTTGGCTCGTCTTTATCTACTTTCCATCTATCTAAAAACGCTTTGTTATCTAGTTTTTCTATTTCCTCTTGATTTTCTATATACTCTTTTATAGCTTTTGATATGTCTTTTGTGTTTTTAAATATCCTGATGATAGGTAAAATAGGAAGATACTTTATAGCTCTTTCATTAGAGTAAATTAAATGTCCGTTTTTAGTGATATAAAAATATCCAAGAGCTATATAGGAGTTTAGATTAAAATTTTCTAACTCTTCATCTTCTTTTAAAAGCCCAATGCTTTGAAGGTACTCTATAAGATTTTTAACCCTACAAACCCCTATATAAACCTTAAAAACATCAATTTTTCTTTCATCTTTAAGCTGTGCTCTACATTCAACTATGGTGTTCTTAAAAGATTCTGGGTCAATTATTTCTTCAAAATCAGGTTTAAAGTCTTCTTGTTCTAATTGAAACATCTCTGAAAATAGATAGTAGCTTAGTATATTTTTTACCTTTTCTTTACAATCTTGCATAATAGCCTCCCTCCCTTAAAACCGTGCTTAAATTAAACTAAGATTATCTTATTATAACTCAGTGGGGTGAGAAATTAGTAGTTTTCATAAAATTTAAAAGCAAGTTCCTTCAGGATAAAATTCCTATAGTGACAAAGAAAGTAAAAGAGTGGGGCAATTTATGAATTACCCATACACATGTAAGTTAACGGTTGTCTTATTGGTCATTCTGCAGCCGGCAAAGAATCTCCTTCCTTTACCTCTCACTGTTCACTTACTTTCTAACTTTTTTAAACGAGTAGATCCTTCAGATTAAAGTCCTTAGAATTACAAAAAAGTAAACTTATAAAAATTTTAGAACATTCCCAATAACCCTTATATGATAATTCTCATTCTAAAGAAATCCTTCTAAGTCTCAATGCATTTAAAACTACCGTAATTGAGCTAAACGCCATAGCCATGCCTGCATACATTGGATTTAGTAGGATTCCAAAGATTGGATATAAAAAGCCGGCAGCAACAGGAATTCCAATCAAATTGTATACATACGCCCAAAATAGATTTTGCTTTATTATTTTTAGTCCTTTCTCTGCTAATAACACGGCCTTTATTACACCTTTAAGATTAGAATTTAGCAGTATTATATCTCCTGCATCTTTTGTAATATCAGAAGCTGATTCTACTGCTATGCCAACATCGCATTCAGCCATTGCGGGAGCATCATTTATTCCATCTCCTACAAAAACTATACTTTTTTCATAATCTGATTTTAAGTTTTTGATAAATTTATATTTATCTATTGGCGTCAACTGCCAATAAGCCTCATCTATGCCAAGAGTTTTAGCTACATTTTTTGCTACCTTTTCGTTATCCCCTGTTAGAAGAACAGTTTTTACACCTTTATTTTTAAACCACTTTACAACTTCTAAAGCTTCTTTTTTTATACTATCTGAAACAGCCAAAGCCAGCACAACTTTATCATCAACAGTACCAAAGATTACAGTGTAGCCGTTTTCTTCATTTTTCTTTAAAAATTCTAAAAATTCATCTGATATGTTTATACCAATCTCTTCAAAAAGCTTTTTATTTCCAATGTACAACTTTTTGTTTTCAAAAATACCAATTATTCCTCTACCTTCTAAAATCTGTTTTTGAGAGATGTTAACAAAATTAAAGCCGTTTTCTTTCATAAAATTTACGATGGATTGAGAGATAGGATGGTTAATATCTTTCTCCAAAGATAAAATCATTTCTAACTCTTCTTTACTTCCTTTGTATAATGTATTTACAACTTGAAATTTACCTTCTGTTAAAGTCCCTGTTTTGTCAAAAATTACAATACCTATCTCTTTTAGATTTTCAATTAATTCGGGATTTTTGATTAAAATTCCTTCTTTTGCAGCTCTGCCAACGATATTAACTATTGCAATCGGAGTAGCAAGTCCCAAAGCACAAGGACAAGCTATCACAAGAACAGTTAACGCTGCTGTAAAGGCAAAATTTAGCGGATATCCAAGATAGTACCAAATATTAAACACTATAATAGCAAAGATTAAAACAGACGGCACAAAAACTTGAGATATTCTATCTGCCAGCTGACCAATTTTTGGCTTTTTTGATTGTGCCTCAAGAAGAAGGTTTATAATCTGATTTAAAACACTATCTTTTGCGTTTTTTGTTGCTTTTATCTTGATTACACCAACTTTATTTATACTTCCACCTAAAACTTCATCACCTTCCTTTTTATATACAAGGTTAGACTCCCCTGTTAAAAATGACTGTTCAATCTCTGTCTGACCTTCTATAATAATTCCATCAACAGGTATTTTGTCACCAGGTCTAACAATTACAATATCGCCTTTAACGATATTTTCTGCCTTTACTTGATACTCTTTCCCATCAACTATGATGGTTGCATAAGTTGGCTTTAAAGATAGTAGATTTTTCATAAAGTCTGTTGCTTTTAATTTTGACTTTTGTTCTAAGTATCTACCAAGTAAAACAAATGTAATGATAGCAGATGAGCCTTCAAAATATACATGTCTCATGTTTTCCGGAAAAAAAGAAGGAAAAAGTAAGACTGATACAGAATATAAATAAGCTGAAAAAGTTCCAAGAGAAACAAGCAGATTCATATCTGCAAGTCTATTTTTTAAAGACATAAATGAAGATTTATAAAACTCATAACCACCATAAAACTGAATTATTGATGCAATGATAAACTGAAAGTATTCATTGTAGGGAAATTTTATAAACATTGATAAAACAAGAAGAGAAAAGAGAGAAATAGAAACTATTAGCCTATGTCTTAGATTATTTAGCTCCTCTAACTTTTTTTTTCGAAATTTTCTAAATCAAAGGAAGCATCGTATCCAAGTTCTTTTATTTTATCTACTATTTGCTGTTTGGTTATTTTAGTTGGGTCGAATGTAAAAATACCTTTTGAAGTGGCAAAGTTTACAGAAGCTTCTTTAACTCCATCCATCATTTTTAACGTTGCTTCTACTGCAGCTGCACAGCCTGCACAATGCATTCCTGAGATGTTAAGCTGTATAGTTTCTAGCTCGCCGGATAAACTTTCATTTTTTTCCTGGTTAGACTTTTTCCCAAAAAAGAACCAGCTAATACCACCAATTAAAGCTAATGATATACTAAGCATCGTAAAATCTTTCATCTCTTACTCCTCTGAGCTATGTTCTTTTCCATGATGAGATTTTGCTAAAAAGTAAATAGCCAATGCTATTAAAAGTATTCCTATTGAAAGATAAAGCAAGTTTAAAGCTTCTTCATACTTAAAACTAACAGCGTGTTTAAAAAATGTAACAATTAAAACCATAACTATAACTTTAGCAAGCTTATCTTTTAATTGGTCAAGAGAGTGAATAACAAGAATTTTAGAAGACTTTGTCTCTTTTTCCGCATAATCTATTTTACTAATAAACAATTCATAAAGTCCAATACCAAATATTAAAAGCACTGTTGATATTAAATAAGCATCAATTGCACTTATAATATGGGTAATAGCATCTTTATGAAAGTTTTCATAGGCTTGAGGGTCTGAAAAAGCATGAAACATTTCACTAAAAACAAGATAGATATCATATGTTCCTACTATAGTCAAAGTCAAAGCAGCAAGCACTGATGCAACTACTGCAAGAATTACCATCAATCTTGATTCCCACAGTATCCTTTCAAATATCTGTTCAATCAAACCAAAAAACTTTTCCATTCTCGTCCTCTTTTAGATAGAATTATTTTTGTTTTTTTATTTTATCATAATGAAACTAATAAATTTCATTTAACGAGAGATGCTCTAAATCCTGTACAATCTAAAAGAAGCATGGACATATTATACGAGAGTTTAAAGTTATGAAAAATCGGGGATAAAGAAGTTATAGAAAAACATCCTAAGCTTGCAAAAGAAAAATAAAGGTTTTAATAGATAAACTCTGAAAGATATATAAAGACAAAAACCGACAAAATCAGGAAAATTGGTACAAACAGACACTAAACATTAATATGTAAATGGTAAAAAGTTTGTGTATTTGTAGCAAAAGATGTAAAAGATTTTTAGAGAAATCAGTAGATGCAATTTTATTTGAGACAAAAGGTATACGAACAGATATAAGAATTTAATAAAAAGATGTTGCAAAATATATGATGGTATAACACAGAAAAACCTTATCATAGTTTAAGAAATCACCTATTGCATACTTTTGTGATATTATGAATTCAAACAACTCAGAATTTTCCCAAACCGTTATGACTTATACACTTTTAATGTACAAATAAGCCATTACAGCAAAAAGAATTACAGGTACTATGAATAATACAAACTTTACATTTCTTTCATATATGGAATAAATTTTATCTAACATATTGGCTCCTATGGATACAGTTGTTCTCCGGTTTCTGGGTCATATATGAATATTGCTTTTACAGGACAAGCTTCGGCTGCTCTAAAAATATCCTCTTCTTCATCTACAGTTAAATCTAATACAGCTTCTTGTCTTTTTAACTCAGAAACTTTTGCAAAAAGCTCTTCAACGTTATCTCCCGGCTTTACTATTACCGCTTTATGTCTTTTATCTAAGACTATATATTTTGGTGCTTCAGGAACGCAAACTCCTATTCCCTCGCATAGCGTTCTATCAACTACAACTTTTAATTTTCCCATTTTTACTCTCCTTTAATCAGAATATCTTTGTTCTTTCCAAGGGTCGCCTAAGATATGATAACCTCTTTGCTCCCAAAAACCCGGTCTATCTTCAAGCATAAATTCTATTCCGGCTACAAATTTAGCACTTTTCCAAGAATAAAGCTTAGGTACTATCAAACGTAGTGGATAACCATTATCAGCCGGAATTGGTCCGTTGAATAATTCATAAGCAAAAATCACATCTTCGTCAAAAAAATACTCAATTGGAACATTGGTTGTATATCCATCTAAGGAATGAATCATTACGGATTTTACGTTTGGATTTATCTTTACAAGATTTTTTAATTCATTTACATGAAAACCTCTCCAAACGACATCTTTACAACTCCATCTTGTCACACAATGAAAATCCGCTACAAGCTCAACTTTTTCAAGAGAGAGGATATCATCCCACGTTAAAACTACCGCCTCTTCTACTTCTCCAAATATTTTTAACCTATAAGATTTTAAATCTATTTCTGGAGGGTCAGATACTCCAAGAATGATTAATCGATCCGTCCAATGCTGACCAGGTGGTAGCCTATCTTCTCTAAGGTTTATTGGGCTAATTATCCTTTTCACGTTCATCTCCTATGCATTTTGGACATATGCCGTTTAGAACAATATCAACACTTTTTACATTAAAAACGTCTAAAATTTTATCATTAATTTGTAAACTAATAGCGTTGAAATCTATATCATAAATACTGTTACACATTTCACACTTAAAATGAAGGTGATTATCAGTCCTTGCGTCAAATCTGCTTTGCTTTCCATCATTTAACTCTAAGATTAAACCTTCATCTTTTAGTATTTTTAAGTTTCTATAAACTGTCCCAAGACTTATGTTTGGTATAACTTTCCTTGCTCTTTCATAAATCCAATCTGCCGTTGGATGTATATCTGTAGATTTTAATATTTCATATATAACTTTTCTTTGGTTCGTATTTCTTCTTTGCAATAAAACCACCTCTTTATCCTGAATTAAATATAATAATATATGTTATAAATTGTTTTCAAATGATTTAAACCATATTTGGAGATAGAAATTGAAAATAAAGATTAAATTTTTAATCATCTTGCTTTTTACAGGTCTTACAAAGGCTGAAGAAAGGATAAAATCCAATTACCCTTTACCAAAAAATAACGGTGAAGAAATTTTAAGAATAACAAATGACCTAAATTATGTGGCTAATCTCTTTGAATTAACAAACGACTTTGAAAAGATAGAAATTAAAGAAGATAAGATACTTCTTACAAGAAAGCCATTTTTAAAAAGTATAGACATAAAAGGTAATAAATCTTTTTGGAAAGATGAAATAGTAGGAATTACAGGTTTAAGAGTAAATAGTGCTTTAGATAGCGAATCTTTAAAGACAATTCCACTTAGAATTAAACAGTTTTACGCAGAAAAGGGCTATTTGTTTGCAAATGCGAGCATATCAACCAAATTTGATGAAAACGGTAATGCGTTTGTAAGACTTAACATAGATGAAGGAAAAAAAGTAAAGTTAAACGATGTAATATTTTTATCAGACCAAAAAATCTCAGAAGAAGATAAAAATCAGCTTTTAAAAGTTCTAAATCTAAAAAAAGGGGATATAATTTATTTTGATAAATTGCAAGAATCTATAGAAAAACTTAACGAGTACTTAAAAAATAATGGATATTTTGAATCCTTTGTTGTTTTACAAGACATCGAGCAAGTGGATAATAACTTTGCCAACATATATATACTCATAGACTTAGGAAGTAGGTATTTTATAAACTTCACCGGCAATAACAACTTTGACAATAAACAATTAATAAATCTTTTAACATTTAAAGAAAATGGATTTAATTATAATGAGCTTGACCTATCAAAAGAAAATCTTATGAATTTCTATAAATCTTATGGGTTTTTGGATGTAGATATAATAACTCAGGTAGAGGAACAGGAAGAAAATCAAGGGTCAGCTGAAAAACCTTATATTAAGATAAATTTCAACATTAACGAAGGTAAAAGGTATAAAGTAGATAAGATTTTTATAGATACAGACTATGAAGAGATAAAATCAGATATAAGTAAATTTGCAGGCAACTTTTATGATAAAAACAAGCTTTTAAGATATTTACAGGAACAAGTAAAAAAACTCTACGAAAGTGGATATATTTCGGCAAATTATAAGATTGAAGAAATAAAAAATGAAGATAAACTTACGTTAAAAGTAGAATTTAAAAAAGGAAAAAAATATATTCTTAAAGAAATTAAACAAAAGAATTATTTAGTCAAAAAGGATTTTGAACTGCCAAAAATCTATAATCCACAAGAATTATTAAATTTACAAAATGAATTTAAAGAAAAAGCAAGGGAAGATGGATACTTGGATGCTGAGGTATTACTTCAGACTGATTTGATAGAAAATAACGATAGAATTGATGTTATTGCTACATACGATTATAATCTTGGACAAAGATATAGAAATGGTTTAACCTTTGTTTATGGCAGCTTTCATCTTAAGCCAAATGTAATTTTAAAACAATTTCCTAATAAAGAATACTTTGAAAAAGAAAATTTTGATGTATCTATAATTAGACTATATGAGTCAAGATTGTTTGACTATGTTAATCCATTAATTCTACCACAGGAAGAAAGAAAGACAGTGGATAAAGCAATTATTGTTCATGAT
This sequence comes from Sulfurihydrogenibium sp., assembly GCF_028276765.1. Classification (NCBI taxonomy): domain Bacteria; kingdom Pseudomonadati; phylum Aquificota; class Aquificia; order Aquificales; family Hydrogenothermaceae; genus Sulfurihydrogenibium; species Sulfurihydrogenibium sp. The sequence continues at coordinate 59,402 of NZ_JAPYVU010000002.1, read as the reverse complement.
GATAAAAGAGGATTAGTGCAAGGCAGTGTTGGTTATTCAACAGACCAGCAATTTAAAGCTTCTGTTGCTGTTATACTCAGAAACTTATTTAATTACGGTTATGAATTTTCTACTTATATAGAACGTTCAAACTTTCAAACAAATTATAGACTTTCTCTTGGGAATAGGTTGTTTAAATGGAATTTAAGCGGATTTGCTTCAACATTTCTATTTAATCAGTACCATAGAAATTATGATTTAAAAAGCTCAGGTTATGACTTGTTTTTTGAAAAAAGAAATAATAAATGGGTTAAAAGTAGTTTTAGATTAGAAAGGAAATACAACGTTATCACAAATGAAGGAATATTTACACCACTGAAAAATTATAAAGTGATAACTACAAGTTTTGGACTAACAGATGACCATAGAAACAATAGAATTAATCCATCAAGCGGGTATTATAGCACTTTAAACTTCAAAACAACGTTTGGAGATATTAATTATCAATCTTTAGAGGGTTCTTTTAGATACTACAAAGAATTTTTAGACTTTTTTATCCTTAGTCAAAGATTTTCTACCGGCTATTCTTTCAAAAGTATTAACACGCTTCCTTTGGCCGAAAGATATTTTCTTGGTGGTATTGCAAACATGAGAGGTTTTGGCTTTGAAGAATTATCAGGAAAGCAAAAAATTGGTGGAAATAGTTATTTATTAATAAACAACGACTTAAGGTTTCCATTATATCAAAAATATAATTTATATTTCTTAACATTTTTAGACCTTGGAAATGTATATACTAAAAGCGATGAATATAGAAATCCTTATTTTAGAAAAACCGCCGGAATAGGTATTTACGTTCCAACGCCTGCTGGAAGTTTAATATTTGATTATGCTAAAAAGTTAGACACAAAACCAAATGAAAATAAGTATAGAATAGAGTTTAGCATCGGTTTAGATTTCTGATAAAATATAATTGGAGGCTAAAAGAATGTTTGGCATAGGATTCCAAGAGTTATTAGTTATATTAGTCGTAGCTTTAATAGTTTTAGGACCGCAAAGACTTCCAGAAGTAGCAAAGTCTTTAGGAAAGTTTTATAGAGAATTAAAATCTGCCATCGATGACGTAAAATATTCAGTTGCAACCGACCTTAAATCTGTTAAAGAAATAGAATACGACATAAAATCTGATATAACAAAAAAGTTAGAAGAGCCGGTAAAAATTGATTTCGAAAAAGAGTTTGAAAAAGAAATAAAAAAATCAGAGCCGGTAAAAACTGTTGAAAGAGAGAAGATAACTTTCAAAAGAGAAAAGAGCAACGAGGATAATATAAATGGATAACCAGCTTCCTGAAGCACCACTAACAGAGCATTTAGCAGAGCTAAGAACAAGGTTAATTAGAATTGTTTTAGCTGTCATTATTGGAACCGTAGTAGCCTTTACAAAAGCAAATTATTTATTTGAAATTTTAAAAATGCCGCTACTGAAAGTTAACCCAAACTTAAAATTATACTTTTTATCTCCAACCGAGCCATTTTTTACTGCATTTAAAATTTCATTTCTTGCAGGATTTATTTTAGTTTCTCCCTTCGTTTTTTATCAAATTTGGAAATTTATAGAACCTGCATTGTATGAACATGAAAAAAAACTTGTTTTTCCTTTTGTTATTTTTACTACGCTATTTTTTATTATAGGCTGTTTGTTTTCATTTTATTTGGTCCTACCTGTCGCAATTGGATTTTTTATTAACTTTGGCAATATCCAACTTGGAGCAGAAGCTATCTTTTCAGTTAAGGAATATATATCTTTTGTCCTTAGAATGATTTTAGCTTTCGGATTAACTTTTGAACTGCCGGTTATATTATCTTTATTAGCAAGACTAGGATTAGTAACTCCGGAATTTTTGATGAAGTCTCGTCCTTATTTTATAGTTTTAGCTTTTATTATTGCAGCAATAATTACACCTACACCGGATGCAATCAGCCAATTGATGCTTGCCATACCTTTGATATTATTTTATGAAATTTCCATTCTTATGGCAAAATATTTATATCCAAAAAGTATGAAGTATAAAGAAGAGATAGTTTCTGTCAAAGAAAAAATAGAGGCGTAAATATAGGAGGGAAGATATGGAAAACATATACTTATGTAAAGCTCCCATATTTGATAAAAGTCAAAATTTAGTTGCATATGAAATAAAGTATGATTATGAAAATGAGGATTTTCACCAAACGGTTAAAAAATTATATTCGTTAATCTCGGATATAGATGTTGTATCAATTTTGTCCGGAAAAGAGGCCTTTATAAAAGTAACTTCAGATATCTTAATATTTACAGAGTTTTTAAATTTAATACCAAAAGAGATATTTACTATTACGATTGATTATACAAATCTTAAATCCAAAAATGTTCAAGAAAAAGTTAAAGAATACAAAAATGATGGATATAGATTTGCAATAGATTTAAATAGTTTAGAAGATAGTGATATTGATTTTTTAATATCTTTTTCAGGTTTGTTTAACTTTGTATTTATTGATGTTTCTGCCCTATCTGATGAAAAAATAAATCTAATTCATAATTTACGTCAACTTCCATTTACAATGATAGCCAATAATGTAGATAGTTTTTATGATTTTAATAAAGCAAAAGACCTTGGATTTGAACTATTTGAAGGAGAGTTTTTTAAAGAACCGGAAAAATTAGAGTCGGATACTGATATTTTTAACAAATTAGATACTTTAAAAATAATTAAGTATGTTCATGAAGAAGATGATTTAAATGAAATTGCAGAAGCAATTAAAGCTAATCCTGAAATAAGTGTAGCATTATTGAAATATGTAAACTCTTCATTTTTTTATCTAAGAAACCCTATAACATCAGTCAATAGAGCAGTTACATATTTGGGAAAGAAAAACCTTATAAATTGGTTAATGTTAATATCTATGATGTCAGTATCTAATAAAGATACAGATAGGGAGGTAGTAAAAGCTGCACTTTTCAGAGGAAAATTTATGGAATTATTAAGTAAAGAAATGAATAATGATATAAACATAGCTGAAACAGCGTTTTTATTTGGAATTTTATCCTTTGCAGAAAGAATCTTCAAAGCTCCGCTTTCGATAATTCTAAGACATCTAAATTTAAGCGAGGAGTTAGAAAAAGATATAAAGGAAGGAAGAGGGTATTTTGGAGAATTATTGTCTTTAGCAATAGCTGTAGAAAAGAATGATAAAAATAAAATTAAAGAATATGTTAATAAACTTAATATTCCAAAGGATAGAATAGCTGACATTACGATACAAAGCTACGAATGGGTAGAAAGTTTTGCAAAGTTAATTTAGGTGTGTAAAAATGGAATTTAAATTTTCAGAAGATAAGATCGATATTATTTTTGGTAGACTTTTAACATATGCAGAGAAAAATTTTAAATCTGCAATATGTAAAGAAACATTTTTAAAAATCAAATACTTAATAAAAGATGTATTAGAAAATAAGAATAAAATTTCCCAACTTCAGGAATTAGGTTTTGACCTTGCTAACTTAGGAATTATTTTTAATGAAGCTATATCAATTTTTGATTTTTTGAGAAAAAACTTTATAGCACACCTACCAAACACTATAGATTTAAGAGAGGCAAAAAGAATAGAAAGACTATTCGAAGAAATGGAAAATGAACTATCCTTGGGATATTTAAAAGATGAAATATCCTTATTAAAGAGCAGATTAGACTTTATGGAAGAGTACATAGTAACCAAAGAACTTCATCCACTTCTTGCAGAACCATTTAGGCACCATATTCGCTATTTTAAGAATTTTTTAGTATCAATAGAAGAAAACAAAGTATTTAACAATATTTCACATGAAAACTGCGATTTTGGTATATGGCTTAAAGAAAGAGGAAAAGATTATATTAGTGAAGTAAATCTTATGAAAGATTTAAAACACCTGCATAAAGATTTTCATAATCTAATTGAAATTGCAGAAAGTTATAAGAAAAACAAAAAATTTAAGGACCTTTACTTTATGATTCTAAATATTCAAAATATAGTAATTTGGATAGGAAACGAATTTTTGTACTTAAACACAAAATTCATAAAATTAGAAATGTCGATAGACCCTTTAACGGGAGCCTTTAATAGAAGAAGTTTTGAAGCAATTATTCAAAAACTTTTAGAAATTTCCCAAATAACCGATGCTCCCATTACACTTGCCATAGCTGATTTGGATTACTTTAAAAAAATTAATGATACTTTTGGTCATCTTGCTGGAGATGAAGCTTTAAAACATTTTGTAAATATTATAAAAAGAAATTTAAGAAAATCTGATTATGTATTTAGAATCGGCGGAGAAGAATTTTTAATTTTACTTCCAAATACAGAGTTAAAAGATGCTGCAGAAATTGTAGAAAGAATTAGGAAAGACCTTGAAGAAAACCCGCTACATTACGATGGTAAGGAAATAAAATTAACTGCAAGCTTTGGCTTAGCTGAGGTAGATAAAAATAAGCATATTAATGAAATAATAAAAGAAGCAGATGAAAAACTATACAAAGCAAAAGAGCTAGGAAGAAATAAAGTGGTAGTTTAAAAATTAATTTTTATTCATAACTTGTGCGAAAAATCCAAAAGATAAGAGTGCTCCAAAATTTTTGCAACTTTACCTTTCCCGTGTCATCCTGAGAGCCTTATCTAAAGGATCTCCTCTTTTGATTTTTTGATTTCAAAAGAAAAACAAGAGATTCTTCACCGGCTGCAGAATGACACCCCAAGGTTATCCTTTCCTTTAATGCTTATCATTCAATCTTTCTCTGTTATCCTGAGGCCGAAGGATCTCTCTTTTTTTTAATTCTATAAAAACCACTAATTTCTCACCCCCAAGGAATATCTTAAATACAGTTATAGAATTTTAAAAGCAAGAAAGCTATAGACTGATGGGTATTGGGCAATTCATGTGCTGCCCATACATAAAGTGATGACTGGCAAAGGTAAGCTTACTTTAAGCATCTTTGCTTCTGAAGGCTTTAGTATTATCGAAATTCCCGATTTCTCACTCGATTTGTGGCTTATTTATCGAAACTTGATTATGAAATTATTCATATTATCTCTAAAGCTATAACTTATTTTAAAACCATACTTTTCACATATTTTTTTAACTATAGATAATCCTAAACCGAGTCCTTCTATGGTTCCAGCACTGTCTTCTCTGTAAAATCTTTCAAATATTTTTTCAGGTTTGTTTATAGATTTCCCTGTATTTTTGATCTTAATTTTTGATTTATCAAATTCGACCTCTATTATTCCATTTTTTTCGTTATACTTTATCGCATTTTCGATTAAGTTAGAAAAACATACTTCCATATCTACGTAATTGGCATTTGTGTTTATTTGATCTTTTTCTGAAAATACTATCCTTAAATTTTTTTCTTGAATCTTATTTTCAAACTTAACTAAAACATCTTTTACGAGATGGTTTATATTAATTTCCTCAATCTCTTTTTTATCAACAGATTTTAAAGCTTCTATATTTGTTAGTATATTTTGAATATAATTAATATTTTTTTCTATCTGATTTATGTTATTTTCAATATTTTGAAAATTTTTAGCTTTCATTAAATAAAAATTAGTTTTGATAATAGTTATTGGCGTTCTTAAATCATGAGAGATTATATTCAAAACATTTTCAAGATTTTCTTTGTTTTTCTTGATTGGTTCTAAAAGTCTTCCTGAGACTGAGTAAGCTAAAAAGCCTGATAACATTATTACAAGGCCGATTGAATAAAAAATCGATTTTTTTAGCTTTTCTAAATCATTTTTAAGATAACTTTCATCTTTGCCAATTACTATGAAATATTCTTTTTGAGATTTGTATCTATAACCATACAAAATCAAACTTCCAGATTGATTCTTTCCTTCAAAAATTTTAATGTTTTTTGGATTTATTGATTTTTTTTCTATGTAAAAGTTATTTAAGTTATTTATGCAAAGTTTTTGATAGTCTGTCAAATTGTATAGACAAATAAAAGTATCTTCTTCCATAGATAATTTAAATATTTGAGAAATATCTTTATCGATAGCATCAATAACTTGAATTAGTTTTAGCTTAATATCATCTTCAATCTCAACTAATTTTTGATTTTCGTAAGAAAGATATATAGAGTATGAAAGAATAACTGTAATCAAGGATATAATAAAGGTAAGTAAAATAGTTATCTTTATTCTGACAGTTTGGAATTCGTCTAAATGGAATTTATTCAATTCTATATCCAACACCTTCTATTGTCTTTATAATTTTCTTGTCTGGGTCTATCAATTTTCTTAAGTTTTTTATATTTGCTCTCATTGTTTCCCTTGAAGGTACTTCCGTTATTTCCCAGCATTTACTTAATAGAGTTTCATAGCTTACAATTTTCCCTCTATTCCTTACTAATTGCTCTAAAATACAGTATAGCTTTGGGGTTAGTTCTACGAATTTCCCGGCTTTTTTAACAACTTTGTTTTTTAAATCTATTTCTAAGTCGTCTATTAAAACTATATCCTTTTTTTCAGTGGATACTCTTCTTCCAATGGCTCTTATTCTTGCAAGAAGTTCGTCAACATCAAAAGGCTTTGTAATATAATCATCCGCCCCTAAATCAAGTCCTGTTATTTTATCTTTTGTTTGGTTTTTGGCAGTAAGAATTATAATTGGCGTATCTACACCCTTACTTCTAATAGTTTTTAATATCTCTAATCCATTAATATCCGGAAGCATTAAATCTAATATAATTACATCATAACTTGAATTCTCTATAAAATTTAAAGCCTCTTCTCCGTCAAAAGCTGAATCTACTATATAACCGTTTAGCTCTAAAACTTCTCTAATTGTGTTATTTAAATCTAAATTATCTTCAATCAAAAGGATCTTCATATCATCCTCTACTGATTTCTCTAAAAAGTCTTTTGCATTTATGCTATTTATTCTATCATATGCAAAAGCAGAGGATGATTCAATTCCCTGCTATAAAGATAAAGTAAACTCTTAGAGTGAAAGTAAAGCTAAGAAGTTAACTATTGCTTGGCCTATTCTTTGGGATTTCTACATAATTTTAATTTGTATATTTTTATCTATCCTATAAGTCTTAATTTTGAGAAGAAGTTTTTTCGATTTTTGGAACAAGCTCGGTTTTTTAGAATTAGAAGTGTTTCAAAAAACCAACATTTTCATTCTATATCAGACAAAGAGCCCCCTTTTTGTCCTTCTTTTCTTTCCAAATAGCGATGAAAGAGAAGATTCTTAGGACTTTATAGAAGCTTAAAAATCATATAAGTTAGATTTTTTCTTTTTGTGTAAAATGTAGAATAAAGTGGACACACAAAACCCTTTGTATTAAAGTTTTTGAATTGATATATTATTTCGAGTAATTAGACAGAGTTTCTAAAGTTGAATTTCTTTTGAATATCCAAGCTTTTCCGATAGCTCTTGAGAAGCTTGCTTAAAACTATCCTTCATTTTTCCATGGACTAAATTAAAAGGCATTCTAAACGCGGGAGCAGATAACGTTATCGCTGCTACAACATCACCAGTGTAATCTCTGACCGGAACAGAGATGCATCTAACTTCTTTTTCCCACTCTTCATTATCTATAGCATACCCATTTCTTCTAACTTCTTCTAATTCTTTTAATAGTAGGTTTTTATCTGTTATTGTATTTTCAGTAAATTTTTCTAATTTTACTTCTCTAAAAAATTCTTCTAAATCTTCTTTATCCATAAATGCGAGATGCACTTTTCCGGAAGCTGATGCATACATTGGAAGTAATCTTCCAACTCTTGATTTAACTATTACACTTCGTGGAATTTCATAAGAATCTATATACACAATTTCATGTCCACTGCGTATTGCAAGATATACGTTTTCTTGAAACTCTTCAGCCAATTTTTGTAGAAAAGGTCTTGCTTGTTTTCTAATCTCAGTATGAGAAATATACGAATGACCGAGTTCAAAGTTTTTTATTCCTAAGGAATATATTTTTTTTCTTTTATTATAATCTAAATAACCACGGATTATAAGGACTTCTAAGATTTTTTCAAGATTTGTGTAATTTGTTTGGAATTTTTCTTCTAAATCTTTAGGTTTTGCATATTGCCTTCTGGCTATGTAAAATAAAATATCAAAGGCTAAATCTACGTTTTGAACTATATAGTCTGATTTTTCCCTCTTACGATGCATTTTATACCTTCTTTTGTATTAAAAAGCGGAGCCGATGGGATTCGAACCCACGACCTCCTGCGTGACAGGCAGGCGTTCTGGACCTGGCTGAACTACGGCTCCGTTCATTTTTTTAATGGGCGGTAGAGGAGTCGAACCTCTGACCCCCTCCTTGTAAGGGAGGTGCTCTGGCCATCTGAGCTAACCGCCCAACGTTGAAATAATATTATATACATTTTTTTTATTCTTGTCAAGCAATTGTATAGGTCATACCGGTTTTGGAAAATCCCGACTTTCTTGAATTCATAATATCACAAAAGTATTGTAAAGGTGATTTTTTGTTTAAACTATGATGAGGTCTTTCTGTGTTATACCATAGCATATATTGCAACATCTTTTTATTAAACTCATGAATATCTTCTAATTCGTAATCTTCATATTCATTCTCTCTACATATGCTTGTCCTTTTGGATATCTTGGATAGTTAAAATAATGTTTTATATCTTTTTTCTTTAATGCTTTGGTAAACTCACCTAAGAATTCACTTCCGTTATCTGGGATTTAAAAGTGTAAAGGAAGCAGCTAGCTTTGCTGGTTTAAATCCAAGTCCATATGAAAGTGCAGCATGTGTAAAGAAAAGTGGCAAGATAAAGAAAATGGGAAATCCATATGCAAGAAAGATATTATACATGGCAGCATTATCAGCAATAAGGTTTAACAAATACTGTAGAGAATTATACGAAAGGTTAATAAGTAAAGGTAAAGCTAAAAAGTTAGAATTAGTAGCTGTAGCACATAAGTTATTAAGGCAGGCATATGGTGTATTAAAAAGTAGAAAACCATTTGATGAAAATTTGTGTACTTGACATTTAACATAGAACATCCTGAAGCCGTAAGGCCGAAGGATCTCTTTATTTAAAATTTTAAAATGGCGAGAAAGTAGAGACAATTCATGAATTGCCTACACAATAAATAAATGAGAGATAAAAAGATTTAAATTCTTTAAATGCCGGGGATTGATGATGTAAATTTTTGTAAGTAGCCTTATCTAACTTCCTGCCTCTCACTATATTCCAAAAGCCTTAAAATTGTAACTATACCAATGGCTACAATCCAAAAGAAAATAACAAATAAAACAGTAAACTCTAAGCTGAGAAAAAATATTTTTAGTATTAGAAATAACAAATACGGAATCGCAACTATTGAAATAACAAAAACAATAGCCGTCAAAATAAAAACAAAAAATGCTATTAGATAATTCTTTAAAGTTAATTTTTTAGTCGTAAACTCTGACATGGTTATACAGCGTGTCTCTCTCTACAGGAATTTTTCCGGCTTCTTTAATAAGTCTTATTAATTTTTCTTTTTGCTGCTGGGTAGGAGATTTTGCACCTGCAAAGTGGGCTATCTTTTCTTCCATTACAGTCCCATCCATATCATCAGCTCCAAAGTTTAAGGCTATCTGAGCTGTTTTTTCTCCTATCATAACCCAGTAAGCCTTTATATGCGGGATATTATCTAAAAACAGCCTTGCAACTGCAATGGTTTTTAAATCATCAATACCTGTAGTGTAATCACTTACCGGTAAATCATTGTTTTCAGGTTGATATGCAAGAGGTATAAAGCAGGTAAAACCGCCTGTTTCGTCTTGAAGCTGCCTTATTTTTTCCATATGGTCAACCCTATCTTTATAACTTTCTACATGTCCGTACAGCATTGTTGTTGTAGAATATAATCCAAGCCTATGAGCTATTTTATGAATTTCCAAATATTTTTTGTATCCTAATTTTTTAGGTGCAATAATTCTTCTTACATCCGGAGAAAAAATTTCTGCCCCGCCACCCGGAAGGCTGCCAAGTCCGGCTTCTTTAAGTTTTATTAAAACTTCTTCATAGCTTAAACCGGATAATTTAGAAAAATAATCTATCTCAACAGCAGTAAACGCCTTTATATGTAAGCTTGGAAAATTCTTCTTTATCAATGACACTATATTCAAATACTTTTCAAAATCCCAATCTGGATGAAGACCGCCAACTATATGAACTTCTGATGCTCCATTTTCAACTGCATGTTTAGCTTTTTCTAAAATCTGTTCATAACTCATCTCATAAGCCTTTGGGTCATTTTTATCCATCTGAGCAAACGCACAGAATTTACAATCAAGAACGCAGATATTTGTTGGATTTATTTGTCTATTTATCACAAAGTAAGCATATTTTCCGTTTTTCTTTTCTGTTACGTAATTTGCAAGAAATCCAATTGTCAATATATCAGTAGAATTAAAAAGCTTTAAAGCATCGTCAGAAGTTAGCCTTTTTTCGCTGAAAACTTTATCTATAATAGGAAAAAGATCTTTATCTTGGGCTAAAGATAAAAACTCTTCAGTTGTTAGGTTCATATTCCAAGCTCCTTTATTTCTTGAGATTTTGATATTATAGCAAAGAATGAATATTTTGCAATGATTATGAATTTGAATTTGTTATAATTATATTACATTATAAACAAAAAGGAGATAAAAATTTAATGAAAATAGCCGTTGCAGGTGCTGGTTATGTTGGATTATCTAATGCTATCTTGCTTGCCCAAAACCATCAAGTTGTAATTAAAGACATAGACCCTCAAAAAGTTAAACTAATCAATGAAAAAAAATCTCCAATTATAGATAAAGATATTCAAGAATACTTAGCTACTAAAAATTTAAACCTAAAAGCTACCTTAGACCCGCAGGAAGCTTACAAAGATGCAAAGTATGTAATAATTGCAACTCCTACAGACTATGACCCTATTACAAACTACTTTAATACAAAATCAGTAGAATCTGTCATAAAAGAAGTTTTGGCAATAAATCCTGACGCTGTAATGGTTATTAAATCTACTATTCCTATTGGATACACAGAAAGCATAAAGAAAAAATTTAATACAGAAAATATTATTTTTTCTCCTGAGTTTTTAAGAGAAGGTAAAGCTTTATATGATAATCTATATCCATCAAGGATTGTGGTAGGTGAAAAAAGCGAGAGGGCAAAAGAGTTTGCAAATCTGTTGTTAGAAGGTGCTATAAAAAAAGATGTCCCGGTTTTATTTACAGGCTCTATTGAAGCAGAAAGCATAAAGCTTTTTGCAAACACATACTTAGCCATGAGAGTTGCATTTTTTAATGAGCTTGATACTTTTGCTGAAAGTCATGGATTAAATTCTAAAGAAATCATAGAAGGGGTATGTTTAGACCCAAGAATAGGCATGTATTATAATAATCCATCTTTTGGATTTGGGGGCTACTGTTTACCAAAAGATACAAAGCAATTAATGGCCAACTACTTAGAAAAAGGAATACCACACTTTTTAATCAAGGCTACAATTGAATCAAATATTGCAAGAAAATACTATATAGCAGAGAGAGTTATAAGCTTAAACCCAAAAATCGTTGGCGTTTATAGACTTACGATGAAATCAGATTCAGATAATTTTAGAGAAGCTGCAATTATAGATATAATTGAGTATTTAAGGGCAAAAGATGTTCAAGTTGTAATTTTTGAACCTTTACTAAAAGAAAATAAGTTTATGGATTTTGATGTTGTATCCTTAGAGAGATTAAAAAAAGAATCTGACATTATCCTTGCTAACAGATACAGCTCCGATTTAGATGATGTGAAAGAAAAGGTTTACACAAGAGATGTTTTTTATAGGGATTAGTAAATAATAACTTTTATAAGTCTTGGAGCTATTCTAATTTTTATTGTATTTCTATAAGACTGGTGCGAAAGATTAAAAAATTACTTCTCAAAATTAGGTTAAAATCATGTAAAATTCTAATTTCCTTTGATAACTGCCTCACTGAATGCTTTATTTTTATTCTAAGAGTTTGTTTTATCTCTATAGCAGGGATAAGTCCAATGTCTAAGATTTTTGTATTATATTTATTGAATCATAACCTTTATCAGCTATAAAAGGTAGTCCTATGATAAAACTATCTCCATAAGCAAAACCTGTAGCATCTGCTATGTAGCACCGTCCTGTTTTTTTCCAGCAATAGTTTTAAAGCCAAGATATTTAGGTTCTTGAGGAACTTCTTTCTCACTTTGAAATATATCCTCTTATCACCGACTTTCTAATCCTCAACCACTTCAACCGCTTTCATCATAGCCTTTGCCTTGTTTACTGTCTCAAGCCATTCTTTTTCTGGGACTGAGTCTGCAACAATTCCAGCTCCAGCTTGTATATAAACAGTATCGTTCACTACTACCGCAGTTCTGATTGCTATTGCTGTATCAAGATTGCCATCAAAGGATATATATCCTACCGCCCCTGCATATACTCCTCTTTTCTCCGGTTCAAGCTCTTCTATTATCTGCATTGCCCTAACTTTTGGAGCTCCGCTAACAGTTCCAACAGGAAAAACTGATTTTAAAACATCAAGTGGATGTAAATCCTCTCTTAAAATTCCGGAAACATCGGAAACTATATGCATAACATGGGAGTAATTTTCTATATACATAAATCTATCTACTTTAACACTACCTTTAACAGCTACCTTGCCTACATCATTCCTTGCAAGGTCTACAAGCATTAAATGTTCTGCCCTTTCCTTTTCATCACTGAGTAAATCTTCTTTAAGTTTCAAGTCTTCTTCTACAGTCTTTCCTCTTGGTCTTGTGCCGGCTATAGGTTTTGTAAGTATTTTTTTATCCTTTACTGTAACAAGTATTTCGGGAGAAGACCCAATAATTTTTAAATCTTTAAAATCTAAGTAAAACAGATACGGAGAAGGGTTTATTACTCTTATAGCTCTGTAAATGTTTAATGGGTCTGTCTTTATCTTCTTTGAAAATCTTTGAGATAGTACAACCTGTATAATATCTCCTTCTTTTATGTAATCTTTTGCCTTTAAAACTACTTTTTCAAAATCTTCTTTTTTAAAGTTAGAATTCCAATTTTCAAGGTTTACTTCTTTTTCTTTTAATGTTAATCTTTTTTCTTCTATTGTTTTGTTAAGCCTTTCTTCAATTGCATTTAGTTTATTTACAGCTTTATCATACTGGATTTTTAAATCTTCATTTTTGTTTATTATTGCACAGACAATTATTTTAATCTTGTTAGTAAGATTGTCAAAAGCGATAACTTCATCACTTAAAAACATAAATAAATCCGGGATTTTTAAAGTGTCTATTTTTATATCCGGAATAGGTTCGTAAAAATGGATAACATCATAACCTATATACCCAACAAACCCCCCATAAAATGGCGGCAAGCTTTCATCTTTATATGGCTTAAACTCTTTAACTAAGTTTTTTATTTCTCCGACAGGGTCTGTTGTTTTTTTATACTCTATCTGTCCTTTGTTGTAAATCTCAACTGTATCTTTTTTTGTTCTGATGTAAAAGTTTTCCGAAGAGCCTATAAATGAATATCTGCCTATCTGCTCTCCTCTTTCTACACTTTCAAGAATAAAATTAAATCTATCCGGTGATGAAATTTTAAGATAAACAGATAACGGTGTATCTATATCGAGCAAGATTTCTTTGTAAATTGGAATTACATTAAATTCTTTTGCTAATCTTTCAAATTCTTGGAAGGATATTAGACCCATTTAGAGCCTCACAATTTCAGATATAAAGTTTTCTTTATCTAAAATATCTATGGCTTCATAATCTGTAAGGTCTAATCTGATTGGTGTGATAGATACATATCCATTTTTTACTGCTGTGTAATCTGTGCCGGGTGAGCATTCTTCCAATAGTGCTTCTTCTCCACCTATCCAGTAATACTCTTCCTTTGAAGGCGATAAATACTTAACGATTTCCTCTTTATATGCTCCTCTTCCTTGTTTTGTAAGCAAAAATCCTTTTATTTTTTCTGCCGGAATTGTTGGAATGTTTACGTTAAGGAATGTTCCTTTTGGAAGGTTTTTAATAAGTAATGCTTTTACTATTTTAACAGCCACTTTTGACACATCTTCAAAGTTTGGATTCTTAGAAGAGCCTACAGAAAAGGCTACAGATGGAATGCCAAAAAGCGTTCCCTCTCTTGCTGCTCCGACTGTTCCAGAATAAAAAACGTCATTACCTATGTTTGGTCCTGTATTTATACCGGATACTAATAAATCTGGCTTTTGATTTTGAAGAATTACATTCAATCCAAGATGGACACAGTCGGCAGGTGTTCCATCTACGATATAGTAAAAATCTTCTTCAATTTTTTCTATCTTTAATGGTCTTGTAAATGTTAATGAATGGCTTGTTCCGGACATGTTTCTATCCGGTGCTACTGTAATTACTCTAAAATTTTCTTCTATCAATCTATTTCTTATTGACTGCAATCCTTTTGACTGATAGCCATCATCATTTGTAAGAAAAACTATTTTTTTCACTATTTTCTCCTTTTATTTCTCACTTTCTGACTTACAAGTCGGAGCGACCCGATTCGAACGGGCGACCTCTGGCCCCCCATGCCAGTGCGCTACCACCTGCGCCACGCTCCGATTATTTATTGTTTTGAATTTACTTTTTTCTTTAAAAGCTTGCCAGGTTTAAAAGTTATGCCGAGTCTGTCAGGAATCAACTTCTCTTCACCGGTTTTTGGATTTCTTCCGATTTTACTTTTCCTTTTTTTAATGATAAACGTTCCAAAGCCTGAGATCATCACTTTTTTTCCTTCGTGTATATCGTTTGTTAAATAGTCAGAGATTAAGTCAAATGTTTCATTTACGATGGTAGCTATCTCTTTTTTATCTAACATTATTTTTTCGTTTCTTGCTATTTTTTTAACTATGTCTGCTCTTTTCATCTTCTACCTCTTTGCCATAGTATTTTTTATCTCTTTCATCTACAACTGTGTTGTTTTTACTCCAATATACCATCAAACCAACAATTACTAACGCTGCGATAATAAAAACTACAATCGCAAGTAAAAGCTCAAACGTTTCATTCATTTTAATTCCTCTTCTAAATAGCTATTTTTATATTTTACATAATTTTCAGCAGATTTTTCTAACCAAGCTATCTCTTCTTCTGTTAATTTTCTTACAAATTTAGCAGGTACTCCAGCCCACAAAGAGTATGGCTCTATAACTTTACCGGGTGTGACCAATGCTCCTGCTGCAACTATTGAGTATTTCCCTACAATTACACCATCCATAACAGTTGCAGACATCCCAATTAAACAGTAGTCTTCTATCGTGCAGGCATGAAGCATAACTTTATGACCTACTGTCACATTATTACCTATTACTGTTGGATATCTTTTATGGTCTACATGAATAATAGTTCCATCTTGGATGTTAGTTCTTTCGCCAATTCTAATGTAGTTAACATCGCCTCTTATAACTACATTATACCAAATACTTGAATCTTTACCTATCTCAACATCTCCAATGATTACAGCATTTTCAGCAACAAAAACCGTTTGGTCTATCTTTGGATAGATTCCTTTGTATGGCTTAATGATTGCCACCTTTTTTCCTCCACTTTTTTATAAACTTAACACCAACAAAAAAATATAATCCTGTAAAGATTAACATAATTAATATTACAGGCAGAAGTTTTACTATTTCCAAATACTACTCACCTTTATAAGTTGCTTTACCTGTTGCAGTTTCCCAAAGGGTAATTTGAACTACTTTTATATCCTCTTCAAGATTTGCTTCTTTAAGCTTTTGAGCCAAATAATCATAAAAATATTTAGCCAATGCCTCAGCTGTTGGACAAAAATCAACTTCGGTAATCTTTAAGTCTTTAAAATGCTCTTTAAATATTGGATAAAGCGGGTCGTTTTTGTCTATTATAAAAGAATGGTCAAACACGTTGTCTACTAAATCTTTCAAAGCATTCTTAATATGATAAAAATCCACGACAACATCCTGCTCGTTTAATGTATCAGAGCCAACGGTTACTTCAAGAATATAGCTGTGTCCGTGTAAATTTCTGCATTTGTTATCTGTACATGCGTATCCTGAAAGGACTGCGGTTTTACCTTCTGCAAGGTTTTGCTTCCAAACTCTATGCCCTGCTTCAAATCTAAAGATCTTTGTTATTTCATACTTCATCTGCTTCACCTCTGCTTTTTAAGTATGTTTGTAATATTTCTGCTGCTTTTGGGTCGGTTTTAGCTTTTTCAATAAGAGATAAAATCATTTCAGCATCTGACCTTTCTTGAATTTTATCAACTTTTTCGCTAACTTCCTTTATTTCTCTACCGGTATCTTTCTTGTAGTTATAAAGTAAGGTCATGAAAACAACAAATATTCCAAAGGTTATAAATTGAATTAGGTTTAACATAAAAAAAGATTTTTTTGTTTCTTTTTCAAAATTTGTTATTTGATTTTTTAGCTCTTCTTGATTCTTTTTTAGCTCTTCAATTTCTGTTAAGAAATACTCAATTAGTTTTTTATCTGTTTGTGATACATTTTTAAGTTTTTCGATTTGACTTATTTTTTCTTCTAACTGTTTTTGTCTTAGATATAAAGCATTGACTTGTTGATTTACCTTTCTTAAATCTTCAGCTTTTACACCTTTATACTCAATTATTTTTGGTTCAATAGTTGTCTCGGCAAATGAATTAAAAGAGGTGAGAAGTAATAAAATTGTCATAAAGCCTGTGAAGAATATTAAGCTTTTTTTGAAATTTTTATAATTCAATCTCATTAGCCTCAAAGACAGGACCTTCATAGCATACTCTTACGTATGTATCATTTTTAACATCCTTGACTACACAGCCAACGCAGATACCAATTCCGCAAGCCATTCTACTTTCAAGGGATAGATAGCATAATGCATTTTCTTCCTTGGCTATTTTTGCTACTGCTTTCATCATTCCTTTTGGACCGCAAACTATTAGTGGTGCATTTGGATTTGATTTTATAATATCTTTTAAATCCTGCGTGACTAATCCTTTTCTTCCAAAGCTTCCATCTTCTGTATAATATATTGGCTGTATTTGGTTTTCTTCATTCCATTTAATCATTGATAAATCTTCTTTTTTCCTTGCTCCGTAAATTGCTACAAATCTTTTGTTGTGCTTTTTTAACTGCTTTAAAAATAAACTTAAGCCGGTATAACCAATGCCACCACCTACAACGATATAATTATCATAATCTTCAGGAAATAGTCTGTTGCCAAGTGGTCCAAGGACGTTTATCGTTTCTCCTTCTTTCTTTTGAGAAATTGCATATGTTCCTTTTCCATAAACGTCATAGTAAACAACTATAGTGTCATCTTCTACATCGGCTATGGCAAAGGCTCTTCTAAGCAATGGGTCGTAAAAATCTTGAAGCGTTGGCTTTATCATGACAAAATGAGCCGGCTTTACAAATCTTGCAATTTCTGGGGCTTTGAGCCTTAGCATGTAAGTTTTTCCAGAGATAAATCTGTTTTCTAATATTAAAGCTTCAACATCTTTTATCAAGACTTAACTCCAAGAAATTTTAATATTTGTTCAACATGACCTTTAGCTTTTACATTTTTCCAAGCTTTTTTAATACTGCCATCGGGTGAAATTATAAATGTAGACCTAATAACTCCTTCTGTCTCTTTGCCATACATAACTTTTTTGCCATAAGCTCCATACTGTTTCATGACTTCTTTGTTTTTATCAGACAAAAGAATAAAATTCAAACCATACTTTTCTTTAAATTTTTTATGGCTTTCAATGCTATCTGGACTAACTCCAACGACTATAGCGTAATTTTGTAATATATTTAAATTATCTCTAAAATCGCATGCTTCCGTTGTACAACCGGGTGTATCGTCCTTTGGATAAAAGTAAAGAATAATGTCTTTATCTTTTCCAAGATAGTCTTTAAGACAAAAATTAATCTCATTTCCTTTTTCATCAATTCCTGGTAAGCAGAAATCTGTAGCTCTTTCCATCTTTAATAATCCTCCTTAATCCATGGTTTATATTCAAAAATCTGCTTGTATGTATATGGACATTTTTCTGGAAAATCTTTTTCTGTTGGCAATCTTCCAAAAAACTTTTTAGCTAATTCTTCATTCTCCGGTCTTTGAAACCAATATACTAAATCTATTACTGCTCGCTTCCAAGCTTTTTCAATATTTTCAACTGCTTTTTGTTTTAAAGATGGGTATTCTAAAAAAAGTTTTTCTAAGCTCTTTCTTGCATGCAGTACACTATTAATCCAGCCCTTACCTGAATATTCGTAAATTTTAAAATTATCAATCTTGTAAAGATGCTGTAAGATTATCGCCATGTAGCTTATTACACTCTCCAAATGTTTCCTTCCCAAATCTTCAATCTCCTCAAGAAGATTTTCCCAGTCAACGGAGTCATATTCTTTTTCTTTTAAAAGCTGAAGATTTTCATTTACCCATCTATAATAATCTTTTTCATACAACTCCTTTAAAAATTCTTTACTTACGCTTTGAGTAGCCATATTATCAGACCTCTACTTATACCTTTTTAACAATTCTTCTTCTATATCAGATAGTTTAACACCGGCGTCAACCAATGCAATCAACAGATGAAAAAGTAAATCGGATGTTTCATACACAATTTCATCTTTATTTTTATTTTTTAACGCTATAACAGCTTCTACGGCTTCTTCACCAACTTTTTGAATTATTTTGTCGCTTCCTTTTTTAAATAGAGATGCAACGTAAGAGCCTTCTGGCATGGTCTCTTTTCTTTCTTGAATCTTTTCATAGAGTTTATGAAGTATCTCAAAAGGAACCGGCTTGAAATCTTTTTCAAGATTTAGATTTCTATAAAAACAGCTTTCTTCTCCTGTATGGCATGCCGGACCTTCTTCTACAACAAGGTATATAATACTGTCTTCATCACAATCAACCTTTATATCCATGATTTTTTGATAATTTCCAGAAGTTTCACCTTTTTTCCATAAAGCATTTCTTGAACGGGAAAAATAAGTTGCATATCCAGATTTTAATGTTTCTTCTATAGCTTCTTTGTTTGCGTATGCTTGCATTAATATTTTTCCAGTATAATAGTTTTGAGTAATAACCGGAATCAATCCATCTTGATTAAACTTTAAATTGTCAAGGTTCAAAATTTATCTCCTACTATTTAAGATGGTATAGTAATTATTATATCATTTCAACTTTTTGGAAGGAGTTAATGAAAGCAGGGCAAACAGTTTTATACACATCTGAAAATGGTTGGCTTGATAAAAAGGGTTTTTATGTATTTGAAAAACCAATATTCAAGGTCGTTTATGATAATGACATTCTTAGGATAAATGAAGATGAAATAAAAACAAAAAGACCTTTACTGATTTTAGAAAAGCTTATAAAAAGACATAATCTTTATGCATTGGGATTTATTAGTTATGACTTTAATAAGCACATTCTAAATTCTAAAAATTTAAAGAAGGATGATTTAGCTTTGCCTAAAATTTTTGTAAATCTATATAAAAAGTTTGAGTTTAAAGAGCGTTTAGATTTACCATCCGAAAAATCAATAATCAAGCAGATAAAGTTTAACACAAGGAAATCTGAATTTATCCAAAAAGTAGAGAAAATAAAAGATTACATATCAAAAGGAGATGTATACCAAGCCAATCTATCTCATAGAATTGATGTTTATGGAATTTTTTATCCTTTTAGCGTCTTTTTGAACCTTGTGAAAACTCAGCCTACGCCTTATATGATGTTTATAAAAAATCTAAATTTTTCTCTTATTTCTGGTTCTATGGAGCTTTTTTTAGAAAAGAAAGGAAGAGAGATAATCACAAAGCCAATAAAAGGTACTATAAAAAGAGGCTTAAATGAGTTAGAAGATGAAGTATTAAAAAATCAGCTTATAAATTCTGAAAAAGAAAGAGCAGAAAATTTAATGATTACAGATTTAATGAGAAATGATTTATCAAAAATAGCCAATAATGTAAAAGTTGAAGAGCTTTTTAAAGTAGATAAGTATTCAACACTATTTCAGATGAGTTCTACCGTGAAAGGGATATTAAAAGAAAAACTATCTTTTGAAGAAGTTATTTTAAATACGTTCCCGCCCGGGTCTGTCACTGGAGCACCAAAAAAAAGGGCTATGGAAATTATAGATGAGCTTGAAGATAAAAAAAGGTCTGTTTACTGTGGAGCAACGTTTTTGATAAAACCAAATTTAGACTTTGTTATGAGTGTAGCTATAAGACAGATGATTTTTACAAAGGATAGATGTTCAATTTACGTTGGAAGTGGTATTGTTTGGGATTCTGACCCGGTTAAGGAGTATGAAGAGACTTTGATTAAAGCAAAAGCTAATTTAAAGAGCTTGGGTTTTGATGCAGATTTGATAAGTTATTAAATTAGGTAATACGTCAGGATGAGGAATTTGGTTAAAACAAATGGCTCTTTGTACGGCTATAGATGACTATAATTTACTTCCAAATTCTCATGCTCTTTATTGTCTTTTTAAGTAGTAGACCATTTGGATTTATGTCCTTAAGATGACATCGAAAGGTTGAATGACAAGCATTAGAAAAAAAGCAAACTTTTTCGTTATTCTGCAGCCGGCGAAGAATCTCCTGTTTTTCTTTTCAAATCAAAAAATCAAAAGAGGAGATCCTTCGGCTTACAGCCTCAGGATGATATGGAAAGGTAAGCTTACGAGAATTTTGGAACACTCTTACTCTTTCAAATAACAATAAAACAGGAAATCCTTCAGACTAAAGCAAGGATAACGTACAAAAGAAACTCATTTTTTAAATCAACCAACTTTTGCACTGTCGCCTTTCTTAAGCAATTCTTCTACGTCCACCTCTTGCATTACATAAACTTTATCGCCCTCTCTAACTCTTTCAACTGTCTTTAAGCCTACAACCATTCCTCTTTCTGCAACTTCAATATTTTTTCTATCAACCTGCATAGACTCAACTTTTTGTCTTACAACGCCGGTTGTTTTTCCGATTATATGGATAGTATCTCCTATTTTCATAGGATTGTTTATAATTCTTACTTCAGCAACACTTATTTTTGGATAGTACTTGATTACTTCACCAACGTATACTTTTTTCTCTTTTGCTATACTTTGATTTAAACCAAACAATCCTTGACCAAAGTAAAAACCACTGTCCCATTCTCTATGGTATGCCCTTTCTAATAGATCCCAAAGGTCTTGGTAGCCCTTTGTCTGCCACTCTCCGTTTAATATTCTATCCCTTGCCTCTCTGTAAGCATAGGTTACAAGATATGCATAATCAGGATTTTTATTCCTTCCTTCAATCTTCCAGCTATCAGCCCACATCAACTTATCAACAAAATTAATGGTAACCAAATCTCTTGCAGATAAAACATAATCTGAACCAAGAATAAAATCTGTTCCAGTGTTTTTTGAAGTTATTTTTACTTCAAATTCATGTCTGCAAACTTGATAACATTCTCCTCTATTGCCGGATGTTTCAAATACATCATGACTTAAAAAACACCTTCCAGAAATAGCCATACACATTGCACCGTGGATAAATATTTCAATCTCAAGATTTGTTTTTTCTTTGAGCTGGATTAGCCCATCAAGCTTTACTTCCCTTGCAGGAACTATTCTTTTTACGCCAAGTTCTTCATAAAACTTTGCAGCTTGTGAGTTAGAAACAGAAGCCATTGTTGATAAATGTGTAGTAATACCTCTCTTTATGGCACCGGATAATACTGCCATATCCCAGCCTATAACTGCATCAACACCTATCTCTTTTAACTGGTCTAATGTCTCATTTACCCAAGGCAAGTCATCTTCAAACACGATGGAGTTTAAGACTATATACTGCTTTATACCTTTGTCCTGAGTAATCTTTCTAATTTCTTTTACATCGTTTATGTCAAATTCAGACTTTAAAGCCCTTTGATTTAGTTTTCCAACACCCATATAAATTGCGTCTGCACCAGCTTTAATAACAGCTGCAAGTCCTTCATAATGCCCTACCGGAGCTAAAATTTCTGGTTTATTCATAAAACTTCACCTCCTGCTTAATCAATAGCTTGTTTTTTATATATAATATATACCAATTTGCCAATTAGCTCTTAAACTGCTTTAAAATTTTAACTAAATCCAAAAATTAATTAATTTTTTTATTCTCTCTAAAGCCATCCGAGGAATATCCGCATCCGCTCCTTTCTACTTTTCTTTTAAAAGAAATCAAAACATGAGATCCTTAACCTTACAGCCTCCGAATGTTATTTGTAAAACCCTATTGCTGATAATGCTGCCATATATAGTATCTTTCTTGCATATAGATTTCCATTTTCTTTATCTTGCCACTTTTCTTTACACATGCTGTACTTTCCTGCTATGAAGTATGAATCAGCTTTATCTGTTTTAACTCTTGACATTTTAGCTTCCATAAATTTCTTTATTGAAAATGGATTTACCACTGCTACCTGATAGTTATTTTCATACAGATAATCAGCAAGCTTTAAATGATAAACTCCTGTATGTTCCATTATGATAAGCATACCTGACTTTTTAAACTTTTTAAGATAAGGCTGAGGGTGTTCCAAAATTTTTGTAAGCATCCTTTCCGTGTCATCCTAAGAACGAAGTCCGAAGGATCTCTTTTTTGATTTTTTGATTTGAAAAGAAAAATAGGAGATTCTTCGCTTCGCTCAGCTCAGAATGTTCTATGTCTGCTATAGGGGCTTGTTAATAATCTAATTAAAGTACGACACGACTATAAAGGCTTGAAAATCAAGCATTAAACATTACAAATTTGTAATTTTTCATCTTACTTGTTGATAATCAAGCATTAAACATTACAAACTTGTAATCTTTTTGTAATCTTCTTGTAATCTTTAACTATTGATTTTACTTGCTTGTCTGTCATCGTTATTACATTTTTGTTATATCTGGTAGCGCGCGCACGAGATAGATAGAGGAGCACGCGTCTGATTGAATAAACACTATCTCTTAAGCTTAAGAGCTAAATAATGCTTGGCTTTCCTTGCTTGGCTTTGCTTAGTTATCTAATAACAAAATCAGTGATGCAGTCAAGACTGCATGCGTTAGCATGCACCGTTAGGCTTGGTCTTGACTGCATCACTACTGATTTTGTTAAAATATTTTTTGCAAAGCCAAGCATTATTAGTAATGATTCTTAATATCAATATCTGGGGTTCAATATACGATGACAATATTGATTTTTAGAACAGTCTCAAGATAAGGCTTTATTTTCTTTTCAAACTCAAGTGGGTTAGATTTAACTTCAAAAGTTTCTTTAAAGTCTAATTTTCTAATTCAGGTTGTAGGAAGGACAGTCTAAAACATTCTACAGTGGTTAAAAGATCAATGGCAGAAACTTGATCTGTCCTTCCTTTTTTCTCTATTAATAAGCATTAGAAAGGAGCTTTCTTTGTCATTCTCAGTTAAGCTAAGAATCTTATGTTTTTATTAAATTTCTCATCCGACGTGTTATGATATAATATTTCTTCTAATTTTTGTAAGGAGGATTATAAGATGGCTGTTTGTCAAATATGTGGTAAAAAAACTGTTTTTGGAAATACTGTAGCACACTCAGCTACAACAGAAAGAAGAACTTGGAAGCCTAACCTTAGAAGAGTTAGAGTAGTTCTTGAGGATGGTTCTACAAAAAGAATTTATGTATGTGCTAAGTGTTTAAAGGCTGGAAAAGTTAAAAAAGCGGTATGATTTCACATTTGGGATTGGGAGAAATTTCTTTACAGTTAAACTCCTAATCCCTTGTCTGTTATTATCGTAATGGATAATCAAACCTTAGGCTTAATAGCAGCAATTCTTACAACTTCTGCATATCTTCCCCAAACTTACAAAGTAGTCAAAACCAAATCTGCCAAAGATTTCTCTTGGATATGGTTGATTTTTATGTGGATTGGCATATTTTTATGGTTTATTTATGGATTAAGAATAAATAATCTTCCATTAATTTTAGCAAATGGAATTTCAATAATAAGTTTAACAATAATAGGTGTAGTTAAGTATGTTTATAGACAAAGCTAAGATTTATGTAAAAGCTGGAGATGGCGGTAATGGCTGTGTTGCATTTTTAAGGGAGAAGTATGTTCCTTTTGGTGGACCGGCTGGTGGTGATGGTGGAAAAGGTGGAGATATAATTTTAGTTGCAGATAGCAGTCTTCAAACATTGATGGATTTTAAGTATAAAAGACATTACAAAGCAGAAAGAGGACAGCACGGTCAAGGTGGAAATAAAAAAGGCAAAGATGGAGAAGACTTAATCTTAAAAGTGCCTGTCGGAACTGTTGTGAAAGATGCAGAGACGGGAGAGATCATAGCTGATTTAGTAAAGGAAGGTCAATCTGTTGTAGTTGCGAAAGGTGGAAAAGGCGGAAGAGGAAATGCGGCGTTTAAGTCTCCAACAAACCAAGCACCGATGGTTGCGGAGAAAGGAGAGCCCGGCGAAGAAAAATGGATAGAGCTTGAGCTTAAGCTTTTGGCAGATGTTGGGATAATTGGATTTCCTAACGCAGGAAAATCGACTTTAATATCTATCCTATCCAAGGCAAGACCAAAAATAGCAGATTATCCATTTACAACTCTTACACCCGTGCTTGGAGTTTTACAGCTTGATGTTAATGACTATATAGTTTTGGCAGATATTCCAGGGCTCATAGAAGGAGCTTCAGAAGGGCTTGGCTTAGGTCATGAGTTTTTAAGACACATTGAAAGAACAAAATTTCTAATTCATCTAATAGATGTGTCAGATTTTAGAGAAAGAGACTCTATTGATGCTTTTAACATAATCAACAAAGAGCTTGAAAAATATTCTCCTGACTTGATAAAAAAACCTCAAATAGTAGTTGCAAATAAAATAGATGCTTTATCTGATAAAAGCTTATTAGATAATCTTGAAAAGTATTTTTCTGAAAGAGGTTATCCTTTTGTTGCAGTATCTTTGATTACGAGAGAAAATATAGATAAGCTTGTTAATTTGATTAGAGAAACAAGAGATAAAATGAAGAAAGAGGAAACTAATGAGAGTGTTATTTTGGGGAACGCCTGATTTTGCGGTTAAAAGTTTAAAAGCGTTAATAGAATCCAATCATCAAGTCGTTGGAGTTGTTACTCAACCTGATAAACCGAGAGGAAGAGGGCAAAAAATCCAGCCAACACCGGTAAAAGAGGAAGCCCTAAAACATAATATTCCATTATTCCAACCTGAAAAAATAAAAAACAACCAAGAGTTTTTAGAAACGATCAAAAAAATAAATCCAGATATTTCGGTAGTCGTTGCTTATGGAAAGATTTTGCCGGAAGAGATAATTAACATACCAAAGTATAAAACAATAAACGTTCATGCATCACTTTTGCCAGAATACAGAGGAGCAGCACCAATTCAAAGAGCAATAATGGAAGGTAAAGATAAAACAGGTGTTTGTATAATGGAGATAATAAAAGAGCTTGATGCGGGAGATGTTTACGCATGTAGAGAAGTTGAAATAACAGAAGATGATGATATTATAAGCCTTCATGATAAATTGGCAGAAGAAGGAGCAAGATTGCTTATTGAAGTGTTAGATAAAATAGAAAAAGGAGAAATAGATAAAAAACCACAAAACCATGAAAAGGCAACCTACGCAAAACCGATAGAAAAATCAGAAGGAAAAATAGATTTTAGCAGGTCAGCAAAAGAAATCTTTAATCAAATCAGAGCTTTAAAAGTGTGGCCGAAAGCCTATGCTAAATTCAGAGATGAAGAAGTCAAAATCTTAGACGCAAAAATTGTTGAGTGTAATGTAAACGCTTTACCGGGAGAAATAATAAAAGCTGATGAGAAAGAGGGAATAGTAGTAAAAACAGGTAATGGATGTCTTTTGTTAAAATTAATACAATTTCCAAACTTAAAGCCAATAACAACTCAAGACGCAATCAGAGGATATAAGATAAAAGCCGGAGAAAGATTTGAATGAGTTTTAGAAAATCAGATGATTTGAAAATTAACTAAGTTAAAATATAACTTGGGTGAGAAATTATTGTTTTTTATAAAATTTAAAGAAGAGATCCTTCGGCTTTGCAGCCCCAGGATGACAGAGAAAGCAAAAGTATGTTAACGATTGCCTTATTTGTCATTCTGTAGCCGGCAAATAATCTTGACCTCAAAGATGTCATTCTGAGCGAAGCGAAGAATCTCCTATTTTCCTTAATTTTTAAAAGAGAAGACCCTTCGGCTTACAGCCACAGGATGATACGGAAAGATAAGCTTACAAGAATTTTTACAGCACTCTTCTCTTTCACTTGATTTAAAAGCTTTTTCTTCTAATTTATACATTGTGATAAAATTATGTATTTGAGATTTTGTTTGAGGTTAAAAATGCAACACCTTACACCTGAGCAAATAGAGGAGCTTAAAAACATCTTACTTGAATGGAGAAATCAGCTGATAGAGGATACCAAAAGAAACACAGGAGAAGCTCTTTCATTTGAAGGTGCCGATGAGATGGAAAGAGCAGAGGCTGAAACTTCAAGAATCTTAACACTTCGGAATCTCGACAGAGAAAGAAAGCTTTTAAAAAGAATAGAACAAACCTTACAAAAAATAGAGTACGGCGTTTATGGAATATGTGAGTCATGCGGTGCCGAGATTCCATACGAAAGATTAAAAGTAAGACCTATCGCTTCTTTATGTATAAAATGTAAAGAAAAACAAGAAGAGGAAGAAGAAAAATGAGAGTAAAGCTTGCAGATAAAGATGCTTTGGTTGTGGTTGATATGCAAAATGATTTTATGCCGTATGGAGTTTTACCTGTAAAAGATGCTGACAAAATCGTTCCAACGATAAACAAATACATAGAAAAATTTGAAAACAAAGGGCTTCCTGTTTTCTTTACACGAGATTGGCATCCGGAAAATCATATATCTTTTAAAGGATTTGGCGGAATATGGCCTCCTCATTGCGTTCAAAATACAGAAGGTGCAAAGTTTCATCCAGACTTAAAAATCCCATTAGACAACAAATTTATCATTTCAAAAGGTTTTTTACAAGATTTTGACGCTTACTCAGGTTTTCAAAATACAGTTTTAGATAGCTTATTAAAAGAAAGAGGAATAAGAAGAATATTTGTTTGTGGTGTGGCAACAGATTTTTGTGTGAAAAACACAGCTATTGGCGGTGTAAATCTTGGATATCAAGTATTTTTACTAACTGATGCGATTAAGCCGGTTTTTGAAGATAAAGAGAAAGAAGTGATAGACAATCTTTTAGAAAAAACAGTTGTAGCAATAGAGCTTCAAGATTTAGAATGATGGATATAAACTACATCACACAAGAAAATCAGCTTGAAAGTCTAAAAGTATTACAAGATAAGCCTTTTCTGTATTTAGATACAGAAGTAATGATAAAAGATTTTGAAAACATAGATTTTTTCAATGATAAAATCAGGCTTATTCAAATTGGTGATGAAGAGAATACTTTTGTCATCGACTTACTAAAGATAAATCCGGAAGTGGTTAAAAATCATATTCAAAACCTGATAGAAAACAAAGGAATTATTGGACATAACTTAAAGTTTGACTTAAAATTTTTAAAGACAAACCTAAACATACTTCCAAAAATCGTTTTTGATACTATGATAGCATCTCAGATATTGGCAAAAGGAGACAGCAATCAAAGACATTCTTTATCAGCGTCTGCAAAAAGATTTGTCAGCTTAGATGTAGATAAAACATATCAAAAATCACCTTGGTGGGCGAAAGACCTTTCATCTGAGCAGATAGAATACGCAGCAAAAGATATAGACGCATTAAGACATCTTTTTAAAGAAGAGAAAAATCAATTAAATCAAGATAATTTGCATAAAAAGGCATCAGGAGAAACTTTTAAAGTTTTTGGCGTGATTAATCCGGTAGCAGCACTTGAAATGGCTTTACTTCCGGCACTTGTAGAGATTGAACTCTCAGGCATCCCGATAGATGAAGAAGAAGCAAGAAAACTACTAAAACAAAAAGAATCAGAATTTCAAGCTGACTATATGAAATTTAAAATAAAAACAGGAGCAGACCCATTTTCTCCACAGCAGGTGGTAAACTATCTAACAAACAAACTTAAAATTAAATTACCAAAAACAGAAAAAGGTTCGTTTTCATCTCAAGATGTTTTCTTAAAAGACTATGAAGACATAGAAGAAGTCAGACTACTTTTAAAACTAAGAGCAGACAAAAAAATAATTGATAAAATCAAAGAGATACTACAATTTACAAGAAATGAAAGAGTTTACGGAGAGTTTAAGCAGATTGGAGCAGCAACAGGAAGAATGTCATCCCTTCGTCCAAACCTTCAAAACATACCAAAAAATCTTAAATATCTGTTTAAACCTAAGGAAGGATATAAGTTTATAGTGGCTGACTACTCTCAGATTGAGCTAAGAATTGCCGCCCAGTATACAAAAGATGAAAACATGATTACCGCCTTTAATGAAGGTAAAGACCTGCACAAGCTAACAGCTTCAATCATTACCGGAAAAAGTTATGATGAAATCACAAAGGAAGAGAGACAGCTTGCAAAGGCTATAAACTTTGGTTTAATCTATGGAATGTCTCCAAAGTCGCTAGTAGAGTATGCTAAGGCTAATTATGGCGTCAGTATATCTCTTCAGGAAGCTAAAAAATTTCATGAAAATTATTTTAAATTTTACAAATCTTTTAAGGATTGGCATGACAGAGTTAAGGAACATCTTGATAAACACAGGTCTATTGAGCTTGAAACGTTGCTTGGTAGAAAGCTAATAGCATACAAATTTACAGACGCAGTTAACTACCCAATCCAAGGCTCAGGCAGTGATTTATTAAAAATGGCTGTTGTGTTTTTCTTTAAAGAAAGAAACGATTTAGATGCAAAGGTTGTTAATCTTGTTCATGATGAAATCTTGGTAGAAGTTGCTGCAAAAGATATAGAAAAGGCAAAAGAGGTTTTATCTTCATCTATGGAAAAAGCAGGAAAATTAATCTTAAAAGATGTTCCTGTTGCTTTTGAAATGGTTGTTTCTGACAGTTGGAATAAGGAGTAATGGAAACTGTCTATAAAGATGAAGCTATTGTTTTAAATAGAAAATTCGTAGGCGAAAAAGATTTGACTATTACTGTATACACAAAAAAATCTGGAAAAGAAAGCATATACATTCAAAACGGTCAGTATCTAAAAAATATGCCTTATTCAATACTTTCTCCATTTTGTTGGTTTAAAGCGGTACTGATCAAAATAAAAGACAAGCTTATCATATCCGAGATAGATTCTTATAAGCAAATCGGCTACTACATAAGCCAAGATATAGAAAAATTTGAAGCAGGATTTAACATCATTAACTTTACATACAAGCTTGCACCACACCAAGATGAGAGAATCTTTATTCTTTTAAAAAAGAGTTTGTATTTTTTAACCATTTCTAAACTTCCAAAACTTCTTGAAATTCTGTTTCTTTTAAAGATAACCTACCTAAACGGCGAGCTTGATTTAAAGAGATTGAATTTAAATAACAAAGAGTTTGATTTTTTAAAAGGTTTGATGGGAAAAAGTATAAAGGAAGCATCACAGATAGAGATAGAGAATGTAGAGCTTTTAGAGAGTTTACGAAGCAAGTTGATAAGGGAGTTGGTTAGGGAATAAAGGGATGTCAAAACTTCTCATACTACTTATAATCATCACAGCTTGGCTAATAAGCTTTTTATATCCATTTTTTAGAAATTTTCTTGATGAGCAAGAATTAGACCTAACCTATATTGGGTTGCTTGGGCTATTAATCTTTATTCCATTTTTAATAAAAAATCAAAACCTGCCGAAAAATTGCCCTATAAAGATTTACACTATTGGAATTCTTGTCTTTACACCTTTTGTAGCCATTAAATTTGATATAATTAATTTAGCCGTTATCTTTATCTATTTAAACTTTATCAGCTACATAATTTGTATAAAAGGAAGGAGAAAAAGTGAAGCAGGAGATTAGAGATAAAATTTTAAACATTCTTAAACAAAACAATCTTTTATTTGAAGGTGTTGAAGATAAAATAAAAATAGAGTCTCCAAAAGAAGAAAAATTTGGCGACCTGTCAACAAATGCAGCATTCATACTCAGCAAAAGCCTAAACAAAAAACCTTTTGAAGTTGCAAACCAGTTAAAAGCACTCTTTGAAAAAGACCCTTACTTTGAAAAGGTAGAAGTAGCAGGCGGTGGGTTTATAAATCTTTTTATTTCTGATACTTTTTACCATCAAATCTTAAACAAAGCAATTGAAGAAAAAGATGAGTTTGGAAAAGCAAAAGAAAAAAACAAAGGAAAGATAAACATTGAATATGTTAGCGCAAATCCAACCGGACCACTTCATTTAGGACATGGTAGGGGTGCAGTAGTAGGAAACATACTATCAAATCTTTATGATTACATCGGGTATAAAGTTGAAAGGGAGTTTTATATAAACGATGCAGGAAATCAGATTAAAAAGCTTGGAATGTCTGTCTATGCAAGATTTAGACAAATAGAAGAGCCAAGTTATCCATTTCCGGAAGATGGTTATCATGGAGAGTATATAAAAGACATAGCAAAAGAGCTTTATCATTATGAAAGAGAAAAAATGCTATCTTTCTTGGATGAAGAAGAAGCTATAGAATTTTGCGCTGAGTATGCCAAGAACTTTTTACTTGATGAGATAAAAAAAGATTTAAAGCTTATCGGCGTAGAGTTTGATATTTGGTATAGTGAAAGACATTTATACCAGCACGGAAAGGTAGAACAGGCTTTAAAATTTTTAGAAAGTAAAGGGTTAATTTATGAAAAAGATGGAGCTTTATGGCTAAAAACGTCTCTCTATGGAGATGAAAAAGACAGAGTAATAAGAAAATCTGACGGAAGCTATACATACTTTGCTGCAGATATAGCATATCACTATGATAAGTATTTGAGAAACTACGATTTTATAATAAACGTGTGGGGAGCAGACCATCACGGATACTTCCCAAGGTTAAAAGCTGCAATCATGGCTTTTGGTGTAAAAGAAGATTGGATAAATGTACTGTTTATTCAGCTTGTTAAGCTTTTTAAAAACGGTGAAGAAGTGAAAATGTCAAAAAGGTCCGGAGACTTTATAACACTTAGAGAACTTGTAGAAGAAGTAGGAAAGGATGCAGTTATCTATTTCTTTGCATCAAAGGACCCAAACACACACTTAAACTTTGACATAGACATTGCACTTAAAAAAAGCAATGAAAACCCGGTGTTTTATGTCCAATACGCCCATGCAAGAATAAGTAGCGTTTTTAGAGAAGCTCAGCAACGATTTAACTTTAACCCAGAAGAAGATTTTGAGGTTGATTTGTCTTTATTAAAAGAAGATTTAGAAAGAAGTTTGATGAAGTATATCTCAACCATTCCGGACGAAATTTATGATGCAACCATAAAAAACCAGCCACACAAAATAACCAACATTACTTATGAGCTTGCATCAAGATTACACAAATATTATTATTATCATAAGTTTTTGATAGAAAATAACGAAAAGTTAATGAAAGCAAGACTATATTTATTAAAAGCGGTTAGAAATGTTTTAAGGACTTTATTTAAAATAATGGGTATAACACCTGTTGAGAGGATGTGATGGAAGACAGAGACTTAAAAGCAGCTGTTCAGCAGATAAAGAAAAAAAGAAAAAAAGAAATGATGGAAAGATTGATTATTTTCCTTTCAGGATTATTGATAACTCTTGTTTTCATAGCTCTTGGATTAAATTATTACTCTAAGTCAGAAAAAACAATTTCTGAGCCGGATATAAAAGTAGCAACAAACTTAGAAAAACCAGCAACGCCACCACAACAAATTCAAGCACAACCACGACCTACCCAGCCACCACAGCAACCAACCGCTGAGCCTAAACTGCCACAACCTGAGCAAGAAGAACAGCTGACAGGGCAGTCCAAATTAAAACCTGAAGAAACTAAAAAACCGGCTCAAGATAAAGAACCAGCCAGAGAACAATTAGCTAAAGAACAGCCAAAAGAAGAAAAACCAAAACCATCTGAAAAACAACCTGAAAAAACAAAATCAGTAGAAAAACAACAAACAGCAGAAAAACAAATCGAAAAACCTAAGCAGCAAGAAAAACCTATTTCTAAAGAACAAGCAAAAGAAGAAAAACCTAAACAACATGAAGAACCAAAAGAAAATAAGAATGTTGATAGCAAAGAAACAACTTCATTAATATCATCCGGTGGATTTTCTATTCAAGTAGGAGCATTTTCAACAAGAGAAAAGGCTGAAATAGAAAAAGCAAAATATCCTAATGCTTACATCATAGAAGAAAATGGACTTCATAAAGTGTTAGTTGGAAAGTTTAAAACTGAAAAAGAAGCAAGAGACTATCAAAGAGCGCATGACATAAAAGGTTTTATTAAGAGAGTTGGAAGTTAAGGTTGGGCCAGCTTTTAGAAAAAAGAAAGCTTTACTTTGCATTTTTATTTAGCAGTTTTATCTTTTTTGCTTTATTGATACTTTTAAAAATACCTTTAAGTCCATTTGATATTGGCTATCCGGTTTATATTTTATCCATTTTTTCTGTTTTACCGGCTTATCTGTTTTTTAGCAGAAAAAAGATATCTTTCAAAAATCAGCTTATCCTTGGATATATTCCCTTAATCGCAGGATTTTTTATCTCCATAATTTTTAACAATAGCATATATTTTTTAATATCTTTTCCTATTTTTTTGCTAAACTACATTATAATAGTGCCAAGGAGATAATATGGACTATTTAGATATTATCCAAAAAGAAAGAGAGAAAGGAAAGAAAATTGTATTTACAAATGGATGTTTTGATATTATCCATGCCGGACATGTAGATTATTTAGAAAAAGCAAAATCTCTTGGAGATTTTCTTGTTGTTGGATTAAACAGTGATGAGTCTGTAAAAAGATTAAAAGGACCAACCAGACCGGTAAACCCGGTAGACCAAAGAAAAAAAGTTTTACAAGCTTTAAAACCGGTAGATTTAGTCATTGTTTTTGAAGAAGATACACCGGAAAGACTAATAAAAGAAATTAAACCCGATGTACTTGTGAAAGGTGGAGATTGGAAGATAGAAAATATTGTTGGTGCAGATTTTGTCATGTCTTATGGTGGCAAGGTTTATACAATAGACTTTGTTTATGACACCTCTACAACAAAGATTATAGAAAAAGTAAAAAATGAATCTGCCTAACCTTCTTACACTTTTAAGAATCATCCTCGTTCCTGTTTTTATAGCATTTCTTTGGTACAACATGCCTATTTTTGCCTTAATAACTTTTACTATTGCCGGTTTAACTGATGCGATAGATGGCTATCTTGCAAGAAAGTATAATCAAGAAACACAGCTTGGTAAAATTCTTGACCCAATAGCAGACAAAACTCTACTCGTTTCAGCTTTTGTATTCATTTTTA
Organism: Sulfurihydrogenibium sp.; assembly: GCF_028276765.1. NCBI lineage: Bacteria > Pseudomonadati > Aquificota > Aquificia > Aquificales > Hydrogenothermaceae > Sulfurihydrogenibium > Sulfurihydrogenibium sp. Next base: position 25,896 of record NZ_JAPYVU010000002.1, on the reverse strand, counting down.
ACTCGGAATTATCTATAAAGTTTCCTTTTTGGTTTATATTATTTGCAATATCAAGAGATGTTTATATCCTTGCAGGAAGTTTTTTGATTTATCTAATCAAAGGAAGTTTAAGAGTCAGGCCCTCTTTTTTTGGAAAAATGACAACTTTTTTACAGATATTTACAGTAATTTATGTTTTAATTTCAAACGTTTTTACAAATCTTTACAACCATTTACTTTATGAATCAGCTTTAATCATAACTTTTATTGTTATGGTTTTATCTGTGCTGACTTATACTTATGACGGCATCAAACAGCTTAATGACTTAGAAAATCTTTGAAAATTTCATAACTATCAAACAAGTTTTTTATAGGAATGTATTCATTTTTTTGATGTGCTTGGGCCGGGTCTCCGGGTCCAAAGTTTACAGCATCAATTCCGTATAAGGATAGCCTTGCAACATCTGTCCAAGCCTGCTTTGCTTCTATTGGCAGATTGTACTTAGATATAAAATCTTTTAAAATTGGATTATCAAGACAAACATTGCCGGATGGTGCAACGTCTGTAAACTCAACCTTTGCTTCATTGTTTACAAGATTTAAAAGCTCTTCTTTTGCCTGCTCTATTGACTTACCCGGTGCAAATCTGTAATTTACATTTATCTCAAATTTATCCGGAATTATATTTCTTCCGCCAGAAAAGCTAACCATTGTAGCGTTCATAACTTCATAGTATTTAATTCCCTGAAAATCATATTCTTTTATTCCAAACTCAGAAAGTCTTTTTAGAAAGTTTACAGATTTATGGATTGCATTCTCTCCCTGCCATGGTCTTGCCGAATGGGCTCTTTTTCCTTCAAAAATTACTGATACATGCATCGTTCCAAGACATCCGACCTGAACGATGTTGTTAGTTGGCTCTAAGGCAAAGGCTAAATCTGATTTTTGAATTATATTATATTGAGACAATAACGGCTCTAATCCATTATCTACATAAGGACCTTCTTCTTTTTCGTAAAATACATAGATAGTATTGTATGATTTTTCTTTATCAGAAAAGTGGTCTATCAAAGCCATCATAACAGAAAGACCACCTTTCATATCACTTGCACCAAGTCCGTATATCCTATCTTCTATTATTTGACCGGTAAAATCATTTGTTCCGGGTACTGTATCAAGATGACCAATAAACCCAATTGTCTTTTTTGATGGCTCTAATTTATCATAAGCTATTATAGAATTGTTGTGTCTGATGATGTTTAGATTGTAATTTTTCAAAAAATCTTCTACAAAGTTTGCTATTTCTTTTTCATTGCCTATAACAGATGGAATATTAACAAGCTTTATTGTATAGTCAATAAGTTTTTGTTTTTCTGAGTCTGTAATCAATTTTAATCACCCGAAATAGAGTATTTAAGAGTATTTATTATAGCATTTTTGATAATAGTGTTCCAAAATTCTCGTAAGTTTATCTTTTCCTGTCATCTGAGGACTTTAGTCCGAAGAACCACTTTTTTGATTTTCTGACTTTAAAAGAAAAACATGAGATTCTTCGCCGGCTGCAGAATGACACCATTGGGTCGTTCTTTGTCATCCTGAACGAAGTGAAGGATCTTATCTTTTAGAAAATGAAAAAGTGAGATTCTTTGCCGGCTATAGAATGACAAAGAAGAAATACCATTATCAAAACCTTTTCAAAATGTTTCAATTCCTCATAGGTAGGCTGCAAACGAATAGGAAAATACATTACAGCTGAAATAAGACTTGGCTTCAATTCCTCATAAGTAGGCTGCAAACAAAGAGGTTGGAAGAAGGACAAATCCTCTCTGAAGAGTTTCAATTCCTCATAGGTAGGCTACAAACTTAAATAAAGAAGAATTCTATCTTACATGTGATACAAGTTTCAATTCCTCATAGGTAGGCTACAAACCTTATCTTCTGTTCTTGGTCTCTTGCCAAAGCATTAAGGTTTCAATTCCTCATAGGTAGGCTACAAACGAGATAATCTCCAGAACCTACATCTTTAAAGAACACGTTTCAATTCCTCATAGGTAGGCTACAAACATCATCCTCTTCCTCTGATGACAATGGGTGTAAAGGGTTTCAATTCCTCATAGGTAGGCTACAAACGTATGGGAGTTCCCCGTACAGCGGAGATGACGACCGGTTTCAATTCCTCATAGGTAGGCTACAAACTCCACCTCCCTGATTATCTGCAGGTAAAACTAAGCTCAGTTTCAATTCCTCATAGGTAGGCTACAAACTGGTAACTATTATTTGAAAAGGGCACGTCCTACTCCTGTTTCAATTCCTCATAGGTAGGCTACAAACGCCAAAGGCCTCGTCAGGGAAATTTTAAGCCTCTTGGGTTTCAATTCCTCATAGGTAGGCTACAAACATGAGTTGCATAAAGATTTGAGTGAAGAAGAAAAAGGTTTCAATTCCTCATAGGTAGGCTACAAACCTGAATATATCCAAAGATTAGGTGTCGGTAAAGTAGTGTTTCAATTCCTCATAGGTAGGCTACAAACTCATGCGTTGAAGCAGGAAGCCCCACCTTCTATAAGGTTTCAATTCCTCATAGGTAGGCTACAAACCCGTTAAATTTTTAATCAAAAATAAAATCGCAGAAAGCCTATTCAATTGCCAAGTTGTAAAACATTATACCAAATTTTTAAAAAATCCGCAAGTTGAAGTTTTTTGCAGCAAACCTCGATATACAGAAAATATATTATTATATTTTATCTTTTAACATCCCATCACAAGCCAACTACTGAAAACCCAAAACTCAGAAAGGGGCGGAAAATATCACTCCTTAACTTCCCGATCTCAAAAAATTTTAAAATAAAAAATTACAAATTTTCAAAAAATTAAGCATTAAAAATTTCAAAATTAAAAAGTTTAATTTAAAAAATACTTACATTCACTTTTCAAAAAATCTCTTTCAAGCCATTACTACACAGGCTTAAATCAAACATCAAAAAATAAAATCACATTATCAATACCTTAGCTTTACTGACTTGTAAATCATCTCACCAAGCCGTCAAGCAATCAAACAAAAATCACTAAGATATTGATAAACTTATCTCTAACTTTTCACGTCTCACATTTCACGTTCTCACGTAAAATAAGCTTGTGCGGGCTTACCTATTCAATTGCCAAGGTACAGTTAAAAAATTAAAAAGCTATTATAAATATACAAAAAAATTTTCTATCTGTCAAGCAGAAAATGAAAAGTGTTCCACAATTCTCACAAGTTTACCTTTCCGGTCGACCTGAGGTTTTAAGTTGAAGGTTCTCTAAAAAGAGTTCATTTGGACTTACGTTTTCATGGATAATTAAAATGAAGCGGAAAAGTAAAAGAGGGATGATTCGAGATTGCTCTTACAAAAGTAAAGCTGCCATTTTATTTTATGGTCAGCGAAGAATCTCCTACTTTTACTGAATTTCTAACGTATAAGCGAGGTAGTAAAAGATTATGGGTGCTGAATCAATTCATGAATTGCCTATACGTAAGGATCGAATAGCGAGATAAAAATGAGGTATCTGTTTAATCTTACTACTCTTCCTTCCTCTTACTTAAGCTTTATCAAAATTCCCAATTTCACCCAAAGCATAAATCATATGGTATAATTTTTTCTTACAATTTTTTTAAAAGGAGGAATATTTTATGGCAAAGGTTAAAATGAAAACTAATAGAACAGCGGCTAAAAGATTAAAAATCACTGCTACAGGAAAAGTTAAGTACACAAAAGGCGGAGTTTCTCACTACAACACTAAAAAATCTTCTAAAAGAAAAAGACAAGGAAGAAAGCCACAATACGTTCCAAAGAATTTAGAGCATAAAGTAAAAGCACTTTTACCAAACGATGTTTAATTGAAAAAAATAAAGGAGGTAATTTAAAATGAGAGTTAAAGGACCGTCATCAAAGAAGCATAAAAAGAAGATTTTAAAGCTTGCAAAAGGATACTACGGACAAAAGCACAGGTCTTACAGAAGAGCTAAAGAACAAGTAATGCACTCTCTAAACTATGCTTACAGAGATAGAAAAGACAGAAAAAGACAGTTTAGAGCACTTTGGATCACAAGAATTAACGCAGCTGCAAGATTAAACGGACTAAGCTACAGCCAATTTATCAACGGACTTAAAAAGTCTGGAATTGAGCTTGACAGAAAAATCCTTGCAGATATGGCTGTAAATGACGTGGAAGCTTTTGCAAAATTAGTAGAAACTGCTAAAAAAGCATTACAAGCAGCTTAAACAAGAGGCTTTTATGGATATAAAGGCTCAGCTTCTTCAGCTTAAAGAGGAGATTAAAAAAGAAGTTCAAGATATTTTTGATGAAAAAGTTTTAAATGAGATAAAGGTCAAATATCTTGGAAAAAAAGGATTGATTACTTCTGTTTTAAAATCTCTTGGCAGCTTATCACCGGAGGAAAGAAAAGAAGTTGGCCAGCTTGCAAACTCCATTAAAGAGTTTTTAGAAGAAACATTAAAAGCTAAGCAAGAAGAAATTGAAAAAAAGAAGCTTGAAGAAATTTTAAGAAAAGAAAGATTAGATATATCTTTACCGGCAGAATGGTTTGAGCCTTCTGCTTCTCATCCTGTTTTAACAACGTTAAAAGAGATTACGGAAATCTTTAAATCTATGGGTTTTACCGTAGAAAGCGGTCCGGAAGTTGAGTATGAAGATTATAACTTTACAATGTTAAATATTCCGGAGCATCATCCTGCGAGAGATATGCAGGATACTTTTTACACATCCAACGGCATGCTTCTTAGGACTCACACATCACCAGTTCAGATTAGAAGTATGCTTAAGAAAAAGCCACCTATTGCAATAGTAGCTCCAGGAAGAGTTTACAGGAAGGATATGGACCCAACCCATTCCCCAATGTTCCATCAGATAGAAGGTTTGATGGTCGATAAAAACGTAAGCTTCAAAGATTTAAAAGGTATCTTAAAAATATTCTTAGAAAACATTTTTGGCAAAGATATTCCAATCAGATTTAGACCAAGCTACTTTCCATTTACAGAGCCATCAGCTGAGGTTGATGTAGGTTGTACTGTTTGCAAAGGCAAAGGGTGCAGGGTTTGTAAAAATACAGGATGGCTTGAAATTCTTGGTTGTGGAATGGTTGACCCAAATGTGTTTAAAGCTGTCGGCATAGACCCGGAAGAATATACCGGCTTTGCTTTTGGACTTGGAATAGAAAGAATAGCAATGCTTAGATATCAAATAACGGACATCAGACTCCTTTTTACAAACGACCTAAGATTCAACCTTCAGTTTAGAGGTATAGAATGAAAGTCCCTTACTCGTGGATAAAAGAGTTTATAGATATAGACATTCCGGTCTCAGATGTAGTAGCAAAGCTAAACACTACAGGCATTGAAACAACTTTTTATAAATTCGGACAATACATTCCAAACCTAACAACTGTAAAAGTTTTATCAGTCATAAAACATCCAGAAAAAGATAGACTTTTTATCTGCAAAGTTAGCGATGGTAGCAGAGAATATCAAATCGTAACCGGTGCTGACAATGTAAAAGAAAATGATGTTGTAATTCTTGCAAAGGTTGGAGCTGTAATAAAAGGCAGAGAAATAAAGCCTGTATCTTTTGGTTCTTATACTTCGGAAGGAATGCTTTTATCATTGGAAGAGCTTGAAGTAGAAGAAAAATCGGAAGGTATTTTTATATTAGACGAAAACACGCCGGTAGGAGCAGACCCAAATAAGATTCTTGGTCTTGGAGAAGACTATATCTTAGAGATAGAAATTACGCCAAACAGAGGTGATGCATTAAGCGTTAGAGGGCTTGCAAGGGAGATTGGAGCTATTTTTAATCTAAGAAGAAAAGAGATTCAGCCAAAGCCTGTTTTAACAGACAAAGAAACACCTATCAATATTGAAACAGACAAAGTTTACAGATACATTGGAACAATCATAAAAAATGTAAGAATTAAAAACTCACCCCTTGATGTTAGATTAAAACTTATTAAATCCGGTATATCTGTAATAAACAACATCGTTGATATTACTAACTATGTATTACTGCAAGAAGGGCAGCCACTACATGCTTTTGACCTTGATAAGCTTGAAGGTAGTATAACAGTCAGATATGCAAAAGAGGGCGAAAAAATAATCACCTTAGACGGTCAAGAGAAAGAACTGAAACCTACCGATGTAGTAATAGCTGACAGCAAAAAAGTATTAGCTATAGCCGGCGTTATTGGTGGAGAAAACTCCAAGATTGATGAAAATACTAAGAACATCTTGCTTGAGGCAGCAGTTTTTGACCCGGCAAGCGTTAGAAAAACATCAAAAAGACTTGGAATTTTAACAGATTCCTCTTACAGATTTGAAAGAGGTGTAGATGTAGAGCATACATCAAAAGCATCAAACTTTGCAGCCCAATTGATTTTAAACTTAGCCGGTGGAGAAGTTGAAGCTTATAAAGATGCTTATGTTAAACCTTACACACCAAAGACGGTAGTATTAAAGCCGGAGCTTGTAGAAAAAGTTCTTGGTGAAAAAATTGATGCGTCAGAGATTAAATCTATTTTAGAAAGATTAGAAATACCTACACAAATTCAAGAAAATCAAATCAGTGCTGAAATTCCACCGTTTAGAGCTTATGACTTAGAAAGACCGATTGATTTAGTTGAAGAAGTAGCAAGAATTTATGGTTATGACAACTTTACACCTACCTATCCAAGAGTTCCGGTTGAAGCATACGAAAAATCTTTATACTATGACTTTGATAACAAAGTAAGAGCTTACTTTTTAGATAATGGATTTACAGAAGTTTTAAACTACACTTTCACATCAGAAGAAATCTACAATACTTTAAAACTTCCCATTCCTGAGATTAAAATAACTAACTACATTTTAAAATCCCATAGCGTTTTAAGGGATAGGATTGTAGTTAGCCTACTTGAAAATCTAAAAGAAAACCTAAGATTTGGAAGAAAAGACTTATCTATTTTCGAGCTTTCATCTACATTCTTTAAAGATTTTGAAGAGATAAGAGTAGGATGTTTAGCAGTTGGAAAGCTTGTTGATGGGTTTAACTACACAGAAAAAGAAAGAAAATTTAGCACAACTCACAGTTGGAACTTTTTAAAGCTAAAAGGTGTAGTGGAAAATCTGCTAACTAAACTTGGAATCAAAAACTATCAGCTTATAGATGAAAACATAGAAGTATTCCTACATCCATACAAATCTGCAAACATACAGGTAAATGACTGTGACATAGGATTTATTGGAAAAATCCATCCTGAGATAGCACGTCAGCTTGAAATACCAAAAGACACTTATGTAGCAGAGTTAAAATTAAGATATGTCCCAAGAGAGATTGGAAAGGAAAACTTGCTGGATGGATACCTTTATACGTATTATCTTAAAAAAGAGCCGGTAGTATTCCAAGAACTGCCAAAATTCCCATCAGCCTACAGAGACCTTGCCTTTGTAGTTGAGGAAAGTGTAAAAGTTGGCAAACTTAAAGAAGATATATTAAAAGCTTCTAAATATGTTAAAGAAGTTAAACTTTTTGATGTATATTTCTTATCTGAAAATAAAAAAAGCGTTGCCTTTAACGTTGAGTTTTTCAATCCAGAGAAAAGCTTGTCTGATGAAGAGGTCAGCATCATAGTTGAAGAAATTTTAAATAAACTTAAATTAAATTATCCTAATATTAGTTTAAGAACTTAGGAAGGAATCAGGAGCTGAAAGATTTGAAGATAAATTTAATTTTATATAAATTACATAAGGCTTACCTGCGGGGTACGATAGGGATGGTGTAGATTTTTCTGGGCTATAGACAAGGAAAAGGGAGGTCTATATTCTGTAAAGACCAGGTAGCTTCCTTGCGAAGCTCGAAGGTCTTACAGTGCGACCACCCACTTATTGGGGCTGTGCTCAGAGCATGGCTAACCATCCCGTCGGCTTCTGTGGGGGCCTTTTTCAGCCCTGACCTTCCAAGAAATTGGGAGGTCATATTTGAAAGAAGAAATAAGAAAAAAGATACTTACAAAGAGAGAAGTTTATTCAGATTGGGAAGAAGACTCTCTTAAAGTACTAAAAAACCTTCTAACCTTATCATGGCTTTTTGACTATAATGTATTTATGCTATACTATCCCCACAGAAGAGAAGTTGACACAAAACCTATAATCAACCATCTATTAAATCTTTCTAAAATCGTACTACTTCCAAAAGTTAAAGGACTCGATATTCTACCTATTCAAATTCATGATTTAGAAAACATGTATATTGGTTATGGCGGAATAAAAGAGCCAAGAGGGGATGTTTATGAAGGAAAAATTGACGTAGTGATCGTTCCGGCTGTAGCCTTTGATGTACATGGATACAGATTAGGCTACGGGAAAGGCTACTATGACAGATTTTTGCCAAAAATCAAGCCGTTATTTAAGGTTGGTTTGGGATTTGATTTTCAAATTGTAGACAAAATTCCCCATGACCCTCATGATGTTAAAATGGACTATATTATTACACCTACACAAATTTACAAAACAAAAAAGGAGGATTAAAAATGACAGAAATATTAGTTGGTTTATCTTCTGCAATTTTGGCAGGCGGAGCTGGATTTTATGCAAGTAAAATAACAATCGAGAAAAAACTAAAAGAAAAAGAAGAAGAGTACAAAAAAGTATTAGAAAGAAAAGAAGAGATTGAAAAACAAGCAGTAACTGAAGCTGAAAGAATCAAAAAAGAAGCCGAAAGAGAGGCTGAAAGAATTTTAAAGGAGGTTGAGAAAGAAGCTAAACTAAAAGCTTTAGAAATAGAAAGAGAGGCTTTAAAGCTTAAAGAACAACAAGAATTCATTATAGAAAAAGAACTTTTAAAGAGAAAACAAGAGCTTGAAAATGAGCTTAAGCAAAAGAGAGAAGAGCTTCAAAATTTGGAAAAACAGCTTTTAATGAGGGAATCTCAGTTAGAAAAGAGACTTGCAAGAATTGAGCATAAAGAAGAGGAAATAATAAAAAGAGAGCAAGAAATACATAAATTAGAAGAAGAGATTAGGGCTTTAGAAAACATTTTAAAAGAAAAAGAAGAAAAGCTAAAGAATGCAGAGCAGCAGTACATTCTTGAACTTCAAAGAATAGCAAGCATGACAAAAGATGAAGCAAAAGCAGAGCTTATGAAGAAAGTTGAAGAAGAAGCTAAACTTGAAGCTGCTAAATTAATGAGAGAGATAGAAGAAGAGGCAAGAAAGCAGGCAGAAAAAGAAGCTAAATGGACCCTTGTAACTGCAATACAAAGATTGGCACCGGAGGTAACGACATCTTATACTGTTTCCGTAGTTGACCTTCCAAGCAACGACATAAAAGGAAGAATCATCGGAAGAGAAGGAAGAAATATAAGAGCTTTTGAGCTTGCAACAGGCGTTGACTTAATCATTGATGATACACCGGATATAGTAACAATATCATCTTTTGACCCATTGAGAAGAGAGATAGCAAAAATATCTTTAGAAAGACTTATAGCAGATGGAAGAATCCATCCGGGAAGAATTGAAGAAGTTGTTGAAAAAGTGAAAGAAGAAATGGATCAGCATATAAGAAAGCTTGGAGAAGAAACATGTTTGGAACTTGGATTTACTGACGTCCATCCTGAACTTTTCTACTACATTGGAAAGTTAAACTACAGAACATCTTATACTCAAAACGTACTACTTCATACAAAAGAGGTTGCATACTTAGCAGGTATGATGGCTGCAATGCTTGGGCTTGATGAAAAGAAAGCAAGAAGGGGCGGACTTATGCATGATATAGGAAAAGCAATATCTCACGAAGTTGGGGGAGCCCACTCTAAGGTCGGTGCTGAGATTGCAAAAAGATATGGAGAGCCTGATTATGTGATAAACGCCATCCTTTACCATCATGGAGACGAGCCGGCAAGGTACCCAGAAGCAGTATTAGTTGCTGCTGCTGATGCACTTTCTGCTGCAAGACCAGGAGCAAGAAGAGAAGTATTACAATCTTACATAAATAGGCTTGAAAAAATAGAGGCTATAGTCAACTCGTTTGAAAATGTAGAAAAATCTTTTGCAATTCAAGCAGGTAGAGAAGTTAGAGTTATCGTCAATGCAGAAAAAATATCCGATGAAGAAGCATACTTACTTACAAAAGAAATTGCTAAAAGAATAGAAAACGAGCTTGACTTCCCAGGACAGATAAAAGTAGTAACAATCAGAGAATCAAGATTCGTTGAAGTGGCAAAGTAACACAGATTGATTTTTAAAAATAATATAGAGAGTGTTCCAAAATTTTTGTAAATTTACCTTTCCTTGTCATCCTGAGGCTGTAAAGCCGAAGGATCTCTTTTTTGATTTTTTGACTTGAAAAGAAAAATTGGAGCTTCTTACACGGTTACAAAATGATAGCCAGATAAGATAATGCCTATCAAAAACTTTTTTGGAACAGGCTGGTATGTATATTTGGATATTTGCTACACGTAGAATGTTTGTCTATACAAAAGATAACTCTATTTAACATTTTTCTCAATCAATTCCTTTGGACTTTTCCTTACTTTTACAAGCTTTGTTCCTTCCGGTGTTTCTATTACCATAAACTTTTCACCATTCTCTTTTTGAATATAGCCAACAGTTGCCTCCAATCCCATAAAAGGTCCTATATCTGAAAGTGGGGGCAAATCTACTTTCCCGGCATAGGAAAATTTTACACTCAATAATGTCAATAAAATTAAAGTTTTTTTCATGATGCATCCTCCGTAATACTGCTTGCTTCCTTGCTACACGTTTAGCTTAAAATCATTCTGGCATATAATAAACTGCAAGTTTCACTACTCCAGTCAACAATCCACCTTCCTTTTTTATAGAAACATTCTCTGCACTTATAAATCTTTCAGATTTTGCTATTTCATCTAAAAAGTTTTTTATAGAATTAAAATTTCCAGAAACATTTGCGGTAATGTTGATTTTCTTTAGCTTTATAGCGTTTTCCGGAATTTTCTGTTCTTCTTTTTTATCTTTGTTTGGCGTAGGATTAAACACTTCTAACTTATTTGTACTTTTATTGTAGTAGAGGATCACTTCCTCTTCTTTTTCAACTTTAAAAGAGTTTAAAATTAGCATACTTTTCTTTGCACTTAAAGATACAACATTTAAAATATCATCTAAGTTTGGTTCTGGTGGAATGATTTTTTTCATTACTTCCAGTTTGTTTTCAATGTTTTTTATGTCAGTTTTAACCTGTTGTAGTTTTTTTTCTAAGACAAGTTGAATTTGTGGATTTACAGATGATTTTAAAAGCTCTATCTCATTTTCCAGATTCTGAACTTCTTCGTTTAAAGCTTTATACTCATCATATTTTGGGGAAATTAAAATTGTGAAGATAAGATATAAAATTCCAACTGTTAACAATATTAACAAAAGAGCTTTTTGCCATACTGGAGTATTTTCCCATTGCTCTTTTATATTTGTTAGATCCATTATGTCCCCTCTCTTTTTTCTGGAGCTTCATTTTTAAGTTCGAATGTAAAGTTATAGAAAATAATATTTGTTGGTGATGTTTTTTTCTCTGTTCCATTGAATACGATATCTTTATAAGAGCTGCTAAGAGACTTATAATATTGTGCTACAAGCTCTGGTTTAAGGGAGTTTCCGGTAATTTTCCCAGAGTCTTTTGATATTTCAATAGATTCAAGCCATAGTCCGTCAGGTATTGGTATAACAATACTGTTTAATTTTGGCGTTAGAGATTTCCTTGAATCTGCTAAATATTGAAAAGTCTTAAATCTTAATTCTAACTCATTTTTTTGTTTTTCTTCCTCAGCTATTGCTTTTTTTAGCTGATTTATTTTATTTTCTATAGCCTTTAATTTTTCTTTTTCTGCGATTAACATTGTCTTTTTTTGTTGTAAATTTTCAATCTGTAGCCCTAAGTAAAAGTAATAAAATAATAAGCCTGCTACTAAAATAACCGGTAATAAGACTGTCAACAATTTATTTATGTTTTCCAACTTAAAGGACGTTAGACTAATAGATGGTGCAGCTAAAGCCGACCCTCTTTTCTTTTTTCTTGGATTTAAGTCTATTTTTATCATTCTAATCCTCTGTGTGCCAAGCTTATTGAAGTATTATAAATTTGTATTGGAAAGTTGCCGTTATATTTTATGTCTGATGAAAGAACTGGGTCTATGTCTTCAAGAACAAATCTTGTGCTAAATTTTAACTGTGTGTAAGCTTTTATTTCTGGATACTTTACAAACAATCCTGAAGTGTACACTATCTTTGGTTCTTGTAACGTATAGAAGAAATAATTTATCTCATTTATTAATCTGGTAACTTCTTGCTCTTTTGCGTCTGGGTCAAGCAATTCGTAAAGTTTAAAATTCATTTCTATTGGTTGTATTATTATATTATTGTTAGAAAATAATAGATAGGAGTCATTTTTATCCAGGTGGATCAAACAGATATTATTTTCCTCTCTGTTCTTTTCAACCTTTTCTTTTTGTAAAAATGCCAAGTTTAACAATGCTGTTGCTGATGGTTCTATTATGTCAACTTTAATCTTAGCATTTTCCGCGACTTCTAATACCCTATTTATTTGATTAATCTTCGTAATCACAACTACAATATCATAAAAATCTTTATCTTCATTTATTATTGAATAATCATAAACAGTTTCAACTTTCAAGTTTTCTATATCTTCTTTAATATTCCATTCTATTGCATCAATCATTTCTTTTTCACTAACTTTTGGAAGCTTTAAATTTTTAATTAAGACTGCAGACACAGGAATACTAAAATTGGCAATTTTTACATTCAAGCCCCTTCTTTCAATCTCCTGTCTTAAAATAAGTCCATCTTGGTAATTATCTCCAGTAAGTTGTATCTCAAACGGCATAATTGAAAATATTAAATCTTCGTTATCTTTCTCTAAAACTGTCACCCTCGCATAATCTGTATCAAGCTCTATTCCTGTAAATAATTTGTTTTTTTTGGAAAACGGTAAAATTCTATCTAAGGATGGTAATTTAATTCTACTCAATTTCATTTTCTCGAAACCTTCATATCTATTAAATTCTATGAATCATTTCGGAAAAACTTTCTCAGAGTTTAAAATTAAATACAATTTAAACACAGTTCTTTTAACTACCCTATGTTTTATAAATTTTAATTTTCACTCTACCGTAACAGTTTTTGCTAAGTTTCTTGGTTGGTCAACATCTTTGCCAAGTATAACAGCTATATGATAAGCAAGCAATTGTAATGGAACTGATAAGACTATCGGATATAGGTTTTCATCCGAAACAGGAGGAATTTTAACGATTTCATTTGAAAGCTCCTTTATCTCTTTATCCTCGGAATCTGTAAGGGTTATTACGATGCCTTTTCTTGCTTTTACTTCTTGAATATTAGAGATCATCTTTTCATATAAGCTATCTTTTGGAGCTAAGCATACCACCGGAAGGTTTTCGTCTATCAGTGCAATAGGTCCGTGTTTCATTTCTCCAGCAGGGTATCCTTCTGCATGGATGTAAGATATTTCTTTAAGTTTTAATGCTCCTTCAAACGCTATAGGATAATTTAAGCCTCTACCTAAGAACAGAAAATCCTTAGCATTATGGTATTTATAAGAAATTTCTTCTATAATTTTATCTTCTTTTAAAACTTCGTTTATAAGTGTTGGTAAATGGCTTAACTTTTTGTGATGCTCTTCAAATTCCGACGCTGTTATATTTCCTCTTTCAAGACCTGATTTTAAAGCAAAAAGCAATAATGTAATTAACTGAGCTGTAAAAGTTTTTGTTGCTGCAACTCCAATCTCCGGACCGCAGTAGGTGTATAAAACATAATCACTTTCTCTTGATAAAGAGCTACCTACTACGTTGACGATAGATAGAACTTTTGCTCCTTTTTTTCTTGCATCGATTGCTGCAAATCTTGTGTCTGCCGTTTCTCCAGATTGGCTGATTGCTATAATTAATGTTTTATCTGAAACCGGAAAGTCTCTGTATCTAAACTCAGAAGCATAATCAACTACAACCGGTATTTTTACATACTTTTCTATCCAGAATTTGCCGACCAATCCTGCATGGTATGATGTTCCGCAAGCTATGATCACAATATTTTGAATTTTATCTAACTGCCTAAAAACAGGATTGTCTAAGTTTGAGAAAAATCCTGCAAGCGTATCTGTGATTGTTCTTGGTTGTTCGTATATTTCTTTTAACATGAAGTGTTTATAACCGCCTTTTTCAGCAGCAGCTATGTCCCAGTTCACAGTAAATGGCTTTTTTTCTTTTTTATTTCCGTTTATATCGTAAATTTCTACTTTATCTTTTGTTAAAACTGCCATTTCTTCATCATCAAGAGTGATGAATTTCTTAGTGTATTCTAAAACCGCCGGTATGTCGGAAGCTATAAAGTTTTCACCTTCTCCAAGTCCAACGATTAAAGGGCTACCTTTTCTTAGTCCAATTATTTTATCCGGCTCTAAGGTGGATATAACTCCAATAGCATAAGCTCCTTCAAGCTGTTTTGCCACTTTTAAAACAGTGTTTAGAAGATTTCCATCGTATAAATCTTCTATAAGATGTGCGATTACTTCTGTATCTGTTTGGGATTTAAAAGTATAGCCTTTCTTTATAAGCATTTCTTTTAATGAAGCGTAGTTTTCTATGATTCCGTTGTGAACTACTGCTATAGCTTCACTTTTACTTATATGTGGATGGGCGTTTTCTATAGATGGTGGCCCATGGGTTGCCCATCTTGTATGTGCTATACCAATTGAACCATTTATATCTTTGCCCCATAAATACTCTTGTAAATCCTTTACCTTACCAACCTGCTTTTCAATAATTATCTGTTTTTTATTCTCGTCTAAAACAGCGATACCTGCAGAATCATACCCTCTATACTCTAATCTCTGAAGTCCGTGAAGTAGCACTGGCACTGCTTTTCTATGTCCTATATAACCAACAATTCCGCACATTTATTGCTCCTCCAGGGTATTTAAAATGATAAAATGATATAAGTAATTAAATTATACCTTTATACGTCGGGTGAGAAATTTAAAAAAACATGAGATTCTTCGCCGGCTACAGAATGACATATAAAATTATCTTTTTCTCTAATGTTTATCAACCAATCTTTTTTTGTCATCCTTGAGGACGAAATCCTAAGGACCTCCTTTTTAAATTCTGTAAAAATCACCAATATAAACAACTCGCTTTTAGCAACGCTTAATGTGTATTCATCAATGTTTAACCTATTCACTTTCTAATTCTTTCCTCGCATTTAAGATTATCTCTTTCATCTTTCTAACTGCTTCGTATAATCCTAAGAATATAGCATTTGCAATGATAGAATGTCCTATGTTTAATTCTTCAATTTCTTTTATCTTTGCTATCTCTGAAACATTCTGATATGTTAGACCGTGTCCTGCATACACTTTTAGACCTTTTTCCTTAGCATATTTTGCAGCTTTTTTTATTCTTTCAAGTTCTTTTTCTACGTTTTTACCATAAGCATTTGCGTACTCGCCTGTATGTATCTCTATTGCATCAGCACCTACTTCTACAGACGCGTCTATCTGCTTAAAGTCTGGGTCTATGAATAGACTAACTGTAATACCTTGCTGTTTTATTGGTTTGATAAAATCTTTAAGATAATCTACCATAGATACAACATCTAATCCACCTTCTGTGGTAATTTCTTGTCTTTTTTCCGGGACTAAGGTGACGTTGTTTGGCAGTGCTTCCAATGCTATATTTTGCATCTCATAGGTTGGTGCCATCTCTAAGTTTATAGGGATATTTGTGTCTTTTAATTCACACTTTAATCTAAATAGGTCTTCATCTTGTATGTGTCTTCTGTCTTCTCTCAAATGTAATGTTATCTGGTCGGCTCCGGCTTCAATGGCTATCAAAGCTCCTTTTACTGGGTCTGGTTCTGTTGTTTTTCTTGCCTCTCTAAGGGTTGCTATATGGTCTATATTAACTCCAAGTCTCATTTTTGCTTACCTTTCTGATTTTAGTTTTTTGAAAGCTTCTTTTGCTGCCTTTGCTTCTGCTTCTTTCTTTGATTTTCCTTTTCCTGTTGTTTTTATTTCTTCAACATGACATTCTACTGTAAACGTTTTATCGTGCTCTGGACCTTCTGATGAAATTAATTTATATGTTGGTATTTTACCATAAAGTCTTTGGGTTTCTATCTGTAAAAGAGATTTATAATCTCTTGGTAGATTTTCTTGTTGTATGTCGTTTATAACAATTTCTTTAAAATTTTTGTTGAATATCTCTCTTGGTATGTCTAAATTATACTGGCAGTCTGTGTATATTGCCCCAAAAACTGCTTCAAACACATCACAAAGGAGTGATTCCCTCTCTGCTCCTTTTTGAGATTTTTCACCTTTGCTTATCAAAACAAAATCTTGAAAATGTACATTTCTTGCCAATTTTGACAAGTAAGCTTCGCTTACAATAGCGGACCTGTACTGGGAAAGCTCTCCCTCCCTTGCATGGGGAAACTGTTTAATAAGAATTTCACTGATGATTAAGGATATAACTGCATCTCCAAGAAATTCTAAAACTTCATAATCTGGTATTTTTTTATGGTATTCAGCTACAAAAGACCTATGAGTTATAGCTGCTAGCAGCAGAGATTTATCTTTAAAAGTGTATCCGATGATTTGTTCAAGCTTTTTTATTCTATCTTTAAATTCTCCTACCGATTCGTAATTATCGGCAGATAGATTTTTTTCTTCCATATCATTTTATTTAATCTTCAAAAGCCTTAAATGCTAAGCAAGCATTGGTTCCACCAAATCCAAATGAGTTAGATATTGCAACTTTTACAGGGTACTCTATAGCTTTGTTTGGCACATAATCTAAATCACATTCAGGGTCTGGATGTTCGTAGTTTATTGTTGGTGGAATAACTCCATTTTTGATAGTTAAAACAGTTGCAACTGCTTCAACCGCACCTGCTGCACCAAGAAGGTGTCCTATCATTGATTTGTTTGAGCTAACTTTTAGTTTGTATGCATGGTCTTTAAACACTTCCTTTATCGCCAACGTTTCTATTTTATCGTTTAATGGAGTAGATGTTCCGTGAGCGTTAATATAATCAACCTCATCCGGGTTGATTCTTGCATCGTTAAGAGCCATCATTATAACTCTTTTTGCACCATCTGCATCAGCACATGGAGCTGTAATATGATAAGCATCGGCCGTCAGTCCGTACCCTACAACTTCAGCATAAATTTTAGCTCCTCTTTTCTTTGCATGTTCTAACTCTTCTAAAACCACTATACCGGCACCTTCACCCATTACAAAGCCGTCTCTCTCTGCATCAAATGGTCTTGATGCTTTTTGAGGTTCATTATTTCTTGTTGATAAAGCTTTCATGTTAGCAAATCCAGCAACTCCAAGTGGCGTAATGGCAGATTCTGTTCCGCCTGCTATCATAATGTCAGCATCGCCTCTTTGAATTATTTTAAATGCATCACCAATAGAATGTGTTCCTGTTGCACATGCTGTTACAACACAAGAGTTCGGACCTTTAAATCCAAACTCTATGGATATATAACCTGCCGCCATGTTAGAGATTCCGGAAGGAATAAAGAAAGGAGAAACTCTCCTTACTCCTTTTTCCATTACTACTTTCTGCTGTTCTTCAATGTCCCTTAAGCCGCCGATACCGGTTCCGACTATAACACCAGCCCTCGTTAAGTCAATCTTGTCAAGTTCTAATCCAGAGTCTTGTATTGCTTCTTTTGCTGCTATTACAGCAAACTTAACGAAATCACTCATTCTTTTTAATTCCTTAGAATCTAAAAACTGCTCTGGATTGAGATTTTTAACTTCTCCGGCTATGATTACAGGCAATCCTATGGCTACTGGGTCAAATCTTTTGATTACGTCTATACCACTGACGCCCGCTACAAGATTTGACCAGAAGTCTTTTACGTTATTACCTATTGGTGTTACAGCCCCTAAACCAGTAACGACGACTCTTCTCATACTTATTTACCCTTGTTTTGATTGTTTTGAGTTAATATAGTCTATAACATCTTTAACGGTTGTGATTTTTTCAGCATCTTCGTCCGGAATTTCAATGCCAAACTCTTCTTCAAAAGCCATGATTAACTCAACTACGTCTAAAGAATCTGCACCTAAATCGTCTACAAATTTTGCTTCAGGTGTGATTTTTTCAATATCAACACCAAGTTGGTCTGCTATAATCTGTTTTACTTTTTGTTCAACTGACATTTTTAATACCTCCTATATTTAAAATTTTTTAATACATTCCGCCGTTTACGTGGATAACTTCACCGGTTATATAACTTGCCAAGTCGGATGCCAAGAATAATACAACGTTTGCAACGTCTTCCGGCTTTCCAAATCTGTTTAAAGGTATTTGCTTAAGATACTGAGCTTTAATATCTTCCGGAAGTTCTGCTGTCATATCAGTTTCTATAAAGCCGGGAGCAACTGCGTTAACTGTAATATTTCTTGATGCAAGCTCTTTTGCTAAGGATTTTGTAAATCCTATTAATCCAGCTTTTGTGGCTGCGTAGTTTGCCTGCCCTATATTTCCAATAAAACCAATAATAGAGCTTATATTTATAATCCTTCCGTATCTTTGTTTAATCATTAGTTTTACAACTTGTTGAGTGATTTTAAACGTACCGTTTAGATTTACATTGATAACGCTGTTCCAATCTTCTTCTTTCATTCTGATAAAAAGTGTATCTTTTGTAATTCCTGCGTTGTTAACAAGTATATCAATTTTTCCTTGTGTAAAGCTGTTTATTTCTTCAAAGCTTTTTGAAATATCTCCTGTCAAATCTAAATCTATTCCAAATGCTTTAACGTTATATTCTTTTTCAATATTATTTGCTAAAACTTCAGCTGATTTTCTATCTCTACCAGTAATGATTACATTGGCCCCAAGCTTTGCGAATTCTATTGCAATTGCTTTACCAATACCTCTTGTAGACCCTGTTATAAGTACATTTTTACCAGCAAAATTTAGCATTCTAACCTCATTTAATAAAAAATTGTTAATATTTTACCACAAAATGATAAAATTTTAGTCATAATGTGAAATGTTGTGATAGATGACATGTAAATGACTTTAAAAATGCTCGTCACTTCTCACTTTCTAACATCTTTTGAATTTTCAACCGTATATAATATAAATGTAGATTAACAAAAGAGGTTTCCAGCCTTGAGCACATTTATAACCAATCATGGAAATAAAGACCTTAAAAGAAGACTACAAGAGCTTATAGAAATCAGCACAGAGTTAAAATTTCTTGTTGGGTTTTTCTATTTTTCGGGAATAAAAGAGTTCTACGAAACTTTAAAAAATCTCTACGAAGAAGGCAAGCTTTCGCAGGAACATATAAAAATCTTAGTAGGATTAAACGTAGACAAAGGCAACTACGGACTGTATGAAGCAGCAACAAAGCTTAAAAGTAAAGATGAGTATTTTCAAGCTTTAATAAACTCTGTAAAGACAGCATTTACAAGCCAAGAGTTAGATAATCAAGATATATACGAGCAAGCTGAATTTTTTGTAAAACTTTTAGAAGAAAAAATAATAGTCATAAGAAAGACCAGGGAGCCTAATCATTCAAAGCTTTATCTATTTAAAACAAAAGAAAAATCAGCACCAAGCCTTTTTATAACAGGAAGCAGCAACCTAACAAGAGCAGGACTTGTAAGTCAAAATGAGTTTAACGTTGAGATAAAAGACTATGGATTTGAAGAAGCAGAAAAGTATTTTGATGATTTATGGAAAGATTCAATACCATTGTCAGAAGATGATGTGAAAAAGCTTGTTAATACTATTAAAAACGAGACTGCGTTAAGAGATGTAGACCCATTTTCAGCTTATGTTTATCTACTAAAAACATATATTGAAACCCATAAAACAAAAGATACATTTAAAGACCTTGTAGAGCTTATGGAGAGAAAGGGCTATAAGCCATACTCTTATCAGATGGAGGCTGTTTCTCAGGCTATTGCAAACTGTAAATCTCATGGCGGAACGATTTTAGCCGATGTTGTAGGTCTTGGGAAAACCGTTGTTGCATGCATGGTAGCAAAGGCATTAGGAAAAAGAGGTATAGTCATAGCACCACCTCATCTTATTGGAAATGAAGAAAAATCCATAGGATGGAGAAAGTATTTAGAAGATTTTGAGCTGTATGGCTGGGAAACTTACTCCGTTGGAAAGTTGGAAAAAGCCTTAGAGTTTGTTAGAGAGCATGATAATATAGAGGTTGTAATAGTTGACGAGGCACACAGGTTTAGAAATGAAAATACTCTTAGCTATCATTATCTTAAAGAGATATGCAGGGGAAAAACAGTACTACTTCTAACAGCAACGCCTTTTAACAACAGACCTTCTGACATTTTCGCACTTTTAAAACTCTTTACCATACCAAAAAAATCAACCATTGTATTTGACGAAGACCTTAAATCTAAATTTGAAGAGTATGAAAGCCTTTTTAATAAACTTTCTTACATAAAAAACCATTACAACTCTCCAAACAAGAAAAAAAGAGAAAGAGCTTTAAACTACTACAAAGAAATTTTTGGTAAAAATAATGTAGTAGTAGAAATAGACAACGTAAAAACAGAGACTAAGGAATTAGCAAGACATATAAGGTCAATACTTGAACCGGTAGTAATAAGAAGAAACAGGCTTGATTTAAAGCATTACAAAGAAAAGGTTGACCTGTCAGAAGTTAAAGACCCAATAGAGTGGTTTTATGAGCTTACAAAAGAGCAGTCAGGATTTTACGATGAAGTAATATCAGCTTTTAGCGAAGAAGAGCTGGGAGGAAGGTTCAAAGGTGCAATCTACATTCCAATCAAATATGAAAAAGGCATTAAAGATGATGATGAGCCTGAGTTAAAAGAAGAAGAAAGCTTTTTACTTACATATCAAAGAAACCTTTATGACTTTATGAGAAGGCTTTTAGTTAAAAGATTTGAAAGTAGCTTTGGCTCATTCTATGAAAGTATAAAAAGATTTAAAAGTATTCATGAAACAGCCTTAGATTTTGTCAAAAAAACAAATAAGTTTATCCTTGATAGAAAGCTAATGGAAGATTTAGCAGAAAAAGACTCTGACGAGATTTTAAAAGAACTTGAAAAATATGAACAAGATTTAAAAGAACAAAAGATAAACGCTGAATATTATAAAATTTACGACTTAAGCAACTTTAAACAAAAAGATAAATTTATAAAAGACATACAAAACGATATAGAACTGTTTGATGAATTTTTGGAAAAGATGGAAGAATTAAGACTTACACAAAACGACCCAAAGGCAGATAGGCTTATAAAAGGCATTGAAGAGTTTTTAAAAGAAGATAGAAAAGTTGTCATATTTACAGAATATACAGATACTGCAAAACATTTAGATGACATACTAAAAAAACATTTTAAAGATAAAGTCTTAGTAGCCTATGGAAATATAGGAAAAACAACCTTTGAAGAAATAGCAAAAAATTTTGATGCACAGTATAAGCACCAAGAAGATAAGTATAAAATCCTGCTTACGACGGATAAGCTTTCTGAAGGATACAACCTAAACAGAGCAGGAGCGGTAATAAACTATGATATACCGTGGAACCCTGTTAGAGTTATACAAAGAGTTGGAAGAATAAACAGGATAGGTAAAAAAGTATATGATGAGATATATATAGTAAACTTCTTCCCAACAGAGCAAGGAGCCGATATAGTAAGGTCAAGACAGATAGCCCAAACAAAGATGTTTATGATTCATAGCATACTTGGAGAAGATGCTAAAATCTTTGACCCATCAGAAGAGCCAGAAGCATCAAAACTCTATAAGAGATTAAACGAATACAAAGAAGATGAAGAAGAAAGCTTCTTTACGAAAGTTAGAGATGAGCTTAAGCAGATAGAAGAAAACTATCCGGAGGTTATAAAAGAAATACAAAATATGCCTCAAAGAGTAAAAACCGCTAAGCAGTCTGATAAAAACGAGCTAATGGTCTTTATAAGAAAAGGCAAAGACTTATTTGTAGGCTATAAAGATTATGCAGAAAAACAGCCAAAAACAGTAAGCTTTGAAGAAGTTTATGAAAAGATAAAAGCTACTGCTGAGACAGAAAGATTGAGAGTATCAAAGGATTTTTGGGCTAATTACAAAATAGTTCTTGATAAAAAAGCATACATAAAAAGAAAACCTAAATCAAGAACCATAGAAGGAGACGCTCTTAACCTATTAAACGATTTAAAAGATAAAGACATTGGAGAGTTAAGGTCTTTTGTCTTAGCTTTAATCAAAGATATTGAGGAGTATTCAAGCCTTTCAGAGTATATCTTGCAAAGAATAGTTAAGATTGAAAAGTATTTGGATAACATAGAAGAAGTGAAAAAAGAGTTAGAAGAGATTAAAAAAGAGATTGGAGAAGATTTTATAGAGAGAGTAGAAAGTCAGTTAAAGTTGCTGGATTTAGAAAATCAAGAAGTTATTATGGCAGTAGAAAATCAAGAGTTTACAAGTCAGATGTGAGAGGTGAGAAGTAAAAGATAAAAGGCTGAGATTCTTCGCCGGCTGCAGAATGACGCTATCGGATTGTTCTTTGTCATCCAGCAGCGGAGTGAAGGATCTCCTCTTTCGAGAAGCGAGAGAAATGACCTAATACCTGTAAAGGGCGATTCATGAATCGCATCTGCAATTTAATTGATCTTTTTATGTAAGTGGGTTCAAAAACCGCTCCAACAAATAATAGCATTTATAAACTGCCCTACAATATTAAAATGTTTTATAATATCCTGCATTAAAATAAAAAGTCAGGAAAGTCAGCCGATGGAGAAGCTTTCAACCCTTGCAAGAGATTTTTCACTTAAAAATTTAGAAAGATATTTATTAGACAAAGGTTTTACTGTTGATATAAGCCCAGTTTACGACATTCAAGATATTGAAGAAAAATATAAAGTATCAGACATAAAAGAAATTGGATACATCAGATTAAAGCAAGATGCAGATTTAGTAGTTTTTGCCATCAAGCTTGATAACCTTACAGAAAGGACAAGTAAGAAAAATCAGTTTGATATTGCTAAAAGACTTTTAGAAAAGTATCAAAAATTTTATGGACTATTTGTATTTTATGACGATAATAAAAACTTTAGACTTTCTTTTGTGTTTAAGACTACCCATGGCACAAAGGCAACGTATAGCCACTACAAAAGATTTACGTTTTACGTAAGCCCAAACTTACCAAACAAAACGTTTATAAATCAGCTTCAAGATTGTGATTTTACAGATTTAGACTCTATAAAGCAAGCTTTTAGCACTCAACCTATCACAAGAGATTTTTACAACGAGCTTCAAAATTGGTATTACTATGCACTTGATAAAGTTAAATTTCCTGATGATTATAAATACTCTGATGACCCGGAAAAAGACAGAGAAATCAGAAACGCCCAAAGCTTAATCAGGCTTTTAACAAGATTAATTTTTATATGGTTTTTGAAAGAAAAAGGCTTAGTGCCAAATAAATTATTTGATGAAAAAGAGCTAAAAAAGATAGTTAAAGACTTTGGCAAAGGTAATAATTACTACAATGCAATTTTACAGAATCTATTTTTTGCAACATTAAATAGACCTATAGAAGAAAGAGGCTGGGCAGAAGATAAAGGTTTTCCTGCTAACAAAAAAGACTTTGGAGTAAAAAGCTTATACAGGTATGAAGATAAGTTTTTGATAAGTAAAGAAGAAGTAATTTCAGAGTTGTTTAAAAATATTCCATTTATAAACGGTGGACTTTTTGACTGTTTGGATAAAGATAAAGTCTACATAGATGGATTTTCAAGAAATGAAAAGAAGCAGGCTAAAATCAGTGATGAGTTATTTTTTAGCGAAGAAAAAACAGTTGATTTATCCAAATATGGTTTAGGCAAAAATGTAGAAGTTAGAGGACTTATTGATATCTTAAAAAGCTACAACTTTACAACAGATGAAGCAACGCCGATAGACCAAGAGATAGCCCTTGACCCAGAACTACTTGGAAAAGTGTTTGAAAATCTTCTTGCAAGCTATAATCCAGAAACTAATACCACTGCAAGAAAGGCAACAGGTAGCTACTACACACCAAGAGAGATAGTAGATTATATGGTGGAAGAGAGCTTAAGAGAATATCTAAAAACAAAAGTGCCAGAAGCAGAAGATAAACTTGATGATTTGTTTTCTTATTCTGATAAAGAACCAAACACTTCAGATGATTTAAAAAGAAAATTAATTGAAGCAATAGACCAAATAAAGATAATAGACCCTGCCTGTGGCTCCGGTGCTTTTCCAATGGGAATTCTTCATAAGCTTGTATTTTTACTTCAAAAGCTTGACCCGTCTAATAAAGTTTGGTATGAGATACAGGTAGATAGAATTAAGAAAGAAAGCAAAGAAGTATTAGAAATAGCAAAAGATGAAAACACTTTAAAAGAGTTGTTAAACGAAGTAAAAGAACATTTTGACGAAAGCATAAACTATCCAGACTACGCAAGAAAGCTTTATTTGATAGAAAACTGTATATATGGAGTAGATATACAGCCTATAGCTATACAGATTAGCAAGCTAAGATTTTTTATATCTTTGATATTAGACCAGAAAGTAGATAGAGATAAGCCAAACTTTGGAATTTTGACATTGCCTAATCTTGAGACTAAGTTTATCTCTGCAAATGCTTTGATTGGACTTGAAAAGCCTAATCAAAAATCTTTAAGAAGTCAGGAGATTGAAAAGTTAGAGCAGGAGCTTAAGTTTTTGAGACACAGATATTTTAGAATTAAGTCAAGAGCTGAAAAAATTCAATTACAAAATAAAGATAAAGAGCTGAGAGAGAAGCTAAAGAATGCTTTGATTAATGATGGTTGGAATGATAAAGTAGCTGAAAAGATAGCTAATTTTGATATTTTTGACCAAAATGCATCTGCTGATTGGTTTGACCCAGAGTGGATGTTTGGAGTAGTTGATGGCTTTGACATTGTGATTGGTAATCCGCCACATGGTGCAGATATTAAAAAATACAAGGATTATATAGAAGACCATTACAAATTTTATGAAACTCGCAAAAATTCAGCATCTTTATTTATAGAAAAAGGATTTAACCTTTTGAAAGAAAAAGGTATTCTATCTTATGTAATACCAAAATCTATAACTTATGTTGACAGTTGGGAAAGAACCAGAAAGCTGGTTTATAAAGAAAATAAGCTTCTAACACTGATTGATATTTCTAAGGCTTTTGAAAATGTTAGACTTGAACAAATTATTTTGATTAGCCAAAAAATTAAAGAAAAATCTTATTTTTACAAAGCCGGTGATTTTTGGAACGATAGGATTGAAATTATAAACGATGTTAATTCAGAAATCATTGAAAAATTGGAAATTTTGCCAATCTACATTGATGAAATCAAATTAGAAATTCTTAAAAAGTTAATGCAAGATAGCTTAAAACTTTATAACATCTCAGAAACTTTTAGAGGCTTGCCATTCCAAAGAAAAATTTCAGATACAGGCTATCCTATTTTAAGAGGAAAAAATATTAACAAATACCAAATATATAGAGATATTGATAAAGTCAAACTAACTAAATCAGAGTTAAGCAGCGCAAGAGTTAAGAAATATATGAGACCTAAAATAATTTCTCAAAATATCGTAGCTCATGTTATGAAACCTTTTGACAGAATAATCATTATGGCAACTTATGATAAGGAAGGTTATTTAACACTTGATACTGTAATGAATACATACTTTGGGTGAGAAATTCAAATATAAATAAAACATCTAAAAAAACTCCTTGGTGGCAGTTAAAATTGTAATAGCAAAAATTCCACCAAGGAGGTAAAAATGCAAAACTCTAATCTTTATTTTAC
>NZ_JAPYVU010000001.1 GCF_028276765.1 Sulfurihydrogenibium sp. | reverse complement strand
TCAATCCAGGAACCGCTCATATGATGATTGTCAATCCACTTAGTGGCGATTTTATAATGAAATTATTTTCAACACATCCACCAACAGAAGAAAGAATTAGAAGATTAGAAGAGCTTGCAAGAAAAATGCAGCCAGGATATGGATTTTGAAAACATCTAAATAATTCCTAAGTCGGGGATTTATGCCTCGAGTTCAATTTTTAATCCAAAACATCTTAATAATTTCTTAATTCATTGCTTTGTTAATTATTACAAGGAAAGCTATACTTCGTCTGATGGAAACCTTTAAATTGAACCAAGCCTCTGTTAGAAAGCCAATGGAAGGAATTTTGGTTGGCAAGTTTTAAAGTAGCCATTGTTTTCCTTATTCCTCTCTGAAATTATTAACAATTACAAAAACGTGAAATAGGATGACAAGAAGGTTAGTCCGACGAGGTGCTTCTGATTAAAACAAAAATTTTACAACACAGTTTTATTTAGATGTATAATACATATAAAAAATACCTTGGGGGTGAGAAATTATTGGTTTTTATAAAATTTAAAAAGGAAATCCTTCGGGCTAAAGCCCTCAGGATGACTAGGAAAGTAAAAGCACGTTAGCAATTGACTTATTTGTTGCTTTGCAACCGTTGGAAGAATCTCCTACTTTATTAAATTTATCATCCGATTATATAATTAAAAATTCAAAACTATCGATTTATCACCTGCATTTACAAAGCTTAAAAAAGTTGCAGCTCCGGCAGGTTTTTCTACACCTTCTATTAAGTCATCGGCCGTATAGCCAAAGAGAGTCATTGCTGTCTGGCATGGATATAATTTTATCTCTAAATCTTTTGCTTGTTGGATTAGTTGTTCTAAAGATGGGACTTTGTGTTTTTCCATCATTCCTTTCATCATAGATGTTGCAAAATCCATCATACCCGGCATTATTGTTAGTATCTGTGGCACAGGAACAGGCATAGGCATTGCCGGATTTCCTACCGGAGAAACTTTTAAATTTTTATGTTTTTCTTTATGAATTGCATTTAATCCATAAAAGCTAAAGAACATCCCTACTTCCATACCCATAGCCGCAGCTGTAGTTCCAATTATAAAAGCAGGCATTACTTTATCTAAGGTTCCACTTAAAACGATAATTCCAACTCTTGTAGCCATTTTTACTCCATATATAAAAATATATTTTCTATATTTATTGTATAGCTCTTAATATATCATTAAAAATGACGTATATCATTAGACTGCCAAGAAGTGCAAAGCCTATGTATGCTAAATATTCCTTTACCTTTTCTGGAAGTGGTCTTCTGATAATACTTTCTATCAAAAGAATAAATATTAATCCGCCATCAAGAACTGGAATAGGAAGTAGGTTTAAATATCCAAGCTGTAAAGACATAAAAGCCATTGCAAATAAGAATGTTGTAATTCCGGTTTCTAATGCTTCTCCTGAGAATTTAGCAATAGAAATAGGACCGCCAAGGGTTTTAAATGACACCTCACCTGTAAATAAGCCTGCTACTACATTATATATTGATACTGTTAACTCTTTTGTCTTATCAAATGCTTTTACTATTGCTTGGTCTAAAGGATATTGAATGGTCTTTACTTCAAATTTTGGAGATATTCCTATCGTATATTTTTTAAGCTCTTGATTGTATTCCGGTGTTATCATTAAAGAAATAATTTTTCCATCCCTTTTAACAAGAAGGTTGATATCTCTTTTTTCGTTTAAGTTAGACATAAAGTCTGCAAATTCAAACCATGTCCTTATTGGCTTTCCATTTACAGCAATAATAATATCCCCTTCTTTTAAACCTGCTTTTTCTGCCGGTGTATTTGGCAAAACTTTACCAACCTTTGGCTCTATTATTGGAGAAATGCCGAAGGAATCCTTTGTCATATCTTCCGGAAGCGTGGCAGATACTTTATAGACATTACCATTTCTTAAAACCTCTATATCTATATTTTTGCCAGATTTCATTGCTAATTTAATTGTCAAATCTTTCCAATTTTTAACCTCTTCGCCATTTACTTTTAAAATTTTGTCAAATGGCTGTAGCCCTATTTTTTCAGCAACTGAGTTTTTCTCAATATATCCTATTTCCGGTGGCTGTGTTAAATACGCCGGTTCTTTTATACCTATTGCGTAAACAGCTATAAATAAAACTATAGCAAGGATTATGTTAAAGAGTGGTCCGGCAAATGCTATTAACATTTTTTGCCATCTTGTTTTTGAATGAAAAGACCTTGGGTCGTTGTAGGCTTCTTTATTAACTTCACCTTGGACTGGTTCTGTCATCGAATCTTCGCCATACATTTTTACGTATCCACCAAGTGGAATAAGTGCTATTTGGTACTCTGTTTCTTTTCCTTTCCATCTAAATATTGGTGGTCCAAAGCCTATCGAGAATGTTTCTACTTTTACGCCAAACATTCTCGCAAAAAGAAAATGTCCAAATTCATGTATCGTAATCAGTACTCCAAGCATTATTAAAAAAGCTAAAATTGTCAAAACTTTTTACCTCCTAATTAGATTATTAAATATTTTAATCCAAATTGCATCGGTAAAATATGTTATTAATCCGATTTATCTATTAAAAATGCTTTATTTTAACTAAATCAAAAATCTTAATTCTCTAATCACGGAAAGAATCTTCTTTTCTCTTCCTGCCAATTCAAATCACTTTCTTATCTTTCCTGTATCACTTTTTACAATCTGTATCCATGCTAAAAATTTCTTTGTTTTTGAATTTCTAATCTGATGTGTATATTATTACAATTAAGGTAATTGCTCAAAATAATACACCTGCTATTATAATAAGTAAGTAGTATAGGAGGTAAAAAGTGAATTTAGTAGAATTACTACAGATAGCATCATCAGAAGAAAAAGCAGAGGAATTTTTAAGAGAATGAAGTGTTAGAAAAGACAGTATTCTTGAAGATTTAAAAATTCCATTCTCTAAATTTATATTGGCTGTAAAATTGTTCATCCTTGAAGTTCCAGTTAATAAAGCACATAAAGAGCTTGATTTAGCTTACAATACTACGCACAAAATTTACACAAAGCTTAGACAGTGTATATACAAATTTGTCTCAAAAGATGACCAGCTTTTATCAGGAGAAGTAGAAATGGATGAAAGCTATTTTGGAGGAAAAAGGAAAGGCAGTAGAGAAAGAGGAGCAAAGAATAAAATTCCTGTGTTTGGAATTCTTGAAAGAAATGGAAAAGTTAAAGTTGAGATAGTAAAAGATGTATCTGCTGAAAGAGACTACTAAAATTTCATGGTGTAAGTAAGGATAATTTTATCTACTATCTAAAAGAGCTTGAATTTAGGTATAACCTTAGGAATAATATTGATGATAGTTTGTATAAATGTTTAGATGGAATAAATTGAGAAATTACCAATTATTTTAACTCCCAGAGCTTTGACAAAAAAGCAAGTCCTTAAGATGCTGATAGAAGGGTATCTTGAGAGACTGAAAAGTGCAAGAGTCCTCCCTTGAATATTCTAAACCCTTGTCAAAGCTTAACGCCGAGCTAGGTATGTGTAGATAGATATTTTACTACGTGTGAAATATCTGTCTATGTAAAGTGGAACTCTCACAAAATTTCTTCACAATCTCCAATACAAAAATCCGTTTTTGATGGCTTTTTCTTTATCGTATATACCTTTTACGTCTATAAGTACGGGATTAGAATTCATCAAGTTTTTGTAAAAGCTTAGGTCTTTTTCTTGCATAAAAACATTGTGTCTGACTGCAACGATTACAGCGTCGTAGGGTTTTTGAGAGTTAATATCTTCAAGCAACTCTATTCCATATTCACGCTTTACTTCGTCTGGGTAGGCGTATGGGTCATAAACATAAACGTTGATTCCAAAGTCTTTTAGTTCATTGATTACATCTATAACTTTTGTATTTCTTATATCAGAGATGTTTTCTTTAAACGTAAGACCAAGGATAAGGACTTTACTTCCTTTTATCTGCTTTCCTGCTTTGATTAGTTTTTTTACCGTGTTTTCTGCTACATATTTTCCCATGTAGTCATTAATTCTTCTTCCTGCAAGTATAACTTCCGGATGGTAGCCAATTGCTTGTGCTTTGAAGGTTAGATAGTATGGGTCTACTCCGATACAATGACCACCTACAAGTCCTGGCTCAAATTTTAAAAAGTTCCACTTTGTCCCTGCTGCTTCTAAAACTTCTTTTGTGTCGATTCCCATTTTGTTAAAGATTATAGAAAGTTCATTCATCAAGGCAATGTTTAAATCTCTCTGAGTGTTTTCTATAACTTTTGCAGCTTCTGCTGTTTTTATATTAGGTGCTTTATGAATTCCTGCTGTGATGACGCTTCCATAAAGTTGTGCCAAAAATTCAGTAATTTCTGGTGTATCCCCCGCAACTACTTTTATGATTTTATCTATCGTGTGATTTTTATCTCCCGGATTAACCCTTTCTGGTGAGTATCCAACGTTAAAATCTTCTTTCCATTTCAAACCACTTTCCTGCTCTAAAATAGGAACGCATTCTTCTTCTGTTAAGCCTGGATAAACAGTAGATTCATACACTACTATAGAGCCTTTTTTCATGTACTTTCCTACTGTTTTAGTTGCTGATATGATTGGTCTTAAATCTGGTATGTTATGTTGTCAACAGGCGTTGGAACTGTGATGATAATAACTTTTGCTTCTTTTAGCTTTTCAGGATTGTCAGTAAATTCTATCTGACAGTTTAAAAGTTTTTCTTTTTCAACTTCTTTTGTCCTGTCAAAACCTTGTTTTAACTCTTTTATTCTTTCTGGATTGATATCAAAGCCTATAACATTAAATTTTGTATCAAATAAAACAGCCAAAGGAAGCCCTACGTATCCTAACCCAATAATCGCTATTTTTTCTTTACCGTTTTTTAAAAAATCTTCTACTCTCATGATTTAACTCCTTTTATCTTAGCTTTTCCAAGTACTGCTAAGAAGCTTGAAATGTCTTTTGGAATGCCAAAACGTGGAATTTTATGTAAATTTATTTTTGACTTTATCACATCTTTTTCTGTTGTAAATGCAGTTTCAAAAAATAACCCGACTAACTCTACAAGTAAATCGTCATAATGTCCAAATGGATAGGCAAAATGTCTAATTTTTTGATTTATCATGCTTTCAAGCATAGATTTAGACTCTTGCAATTCTTTTATCACTCTTTCTTTTCTCTCTTGTATTGGCTCTTTATCTACAATTTTATCAAACTTTTTTAACAATTCTTTTTTTAATCTAATTTTCCAATCCTTTTGTTTAAAATAGCTTTCATCTAAGCTTTTTATGTAATCTTTTACTTCTCTTTTGATGTAGGACCTTTCAACTGCAAGATTATTTTGAGATTTTAAGATAGGAAAGCCAATTTTGGGTTCTTCTCCATAGGCATAGCAAAAACTCCAATGTCCATTTTTACCATCATAGAAATCAATTATCTCTTCATCATAAAAAACCCTTGAATGAAGGTATGCATGTCCGCCAACATCAAACACATCTTTCATCTTATTTAGTTCTGCTACTGTTAAAAAATCCCAATCTTTTGTGTCTTTGACGCCATGTTTTAAATACTCTAAATTAGCTTGTGCCATCGTTTTTGGCTGGTGCAATTCTTTAAATGACACTTTTCCTTGCCAATAATCAAAAAGCGTTGGTCTTACAAAATCTTTCTGTAGAATTCTTGATGCTATAGGAAATATTGTTGCTTTAAGACCATGTTTTTTTAAGATTGGATAGGCATATACAAAGTTATCTACATAACCATCATCAAAGGTTATTGCAACGGTAGGTTTGTTTGGTCTTTTATCTTCTTTTATGTATTGCTCAATTTCATCAAGGCTTACGACGTTATAAAAGCTTTTTAAAATTTTCATCTCTATATCAAAGGTTTTATAAAAGACATCGAATCCAAATCTTGGTAGGATTTTATGATAGTAAATCACAAATATTTCAGCCATTTAAAAGTTCCTTAAAAAGATTTATGTATCCTTTTGTGGTGTTTTGGATAGAATACCCAGATGCTGTTTTAATTGCATTTTCCGAGATGGTTTTATATTCTTGCTGTGATAGGTTTAATGCTTTTATCATCTTTTCTTTTAAAGTCTCAAAATCTCCAACCGGTACAGAAAAGCCGTTGTATCCATCTATCAGATACTCTCCAATTCCGCCTGCAAGGGTTGAAATAACAACTTTTCCAACAGCCATAGCTTGGAGTAATGCCCCTGCTATTCCTTCTAAGTTTGAAGATAAAATAAAATAGTCTGCCATGTTTAAAAGCTCTGGAATATCTTTCCTATATCCAAGCCCGATAACTTTATCTTCCACTGAAAACCTTTTTGCATACTCTAAAGCGTATTTATCGGTATCAAGTCCAACAAGGATCAGCTTTACATTATCTCTTTTTATTTTTGAAAAAGCTTCTATCAGTTTATCCTGTGCTTTTACTTGAACCTGCCAATTTGCAACGTTTATAAAAACTTTGTCATTCTCTGATATATTTAACTCTCTTCTCTTTAAAGCTCTTACTTCTGGATTAAGTTTAAATCTTTCAAGGTCTACACCACTTTTTATCACTACAAGCTTTTCGGGAAAGAAGTTTTTCTCTTTAAGTAAATCTGCTACCTGCTGTGATACTACGACTATTTTATCTGCTTTTGAGTATTTTAACCATTTTGATAAAAACGATGGAACCCTTCCAGACCTTCTTACCGCAACGATTTTTGGTTTGTTTTTAAAAAACAAAGAAGAAATACTTACATAATCCATTGCCTTTGGAGAGTTTGCAACTACTATATCAAAATTGTTTTTATTAACTATCTCTATCAGTCTTTTATAATTAGACCATCTATAACGTGCATTTGGTTTGTTTTCTTCAAAAAAATGAATTGGAACATCGTAAGGTTTTAGTTTTTCAATCATTTCATAATATTCAAAATTTAAAGCAATATGAACGTCTATTCCTTGCTTTTTCAACTCTCTTGTTGTTAGATAGACCTGCTCCTTAGTACCGCCCCAGCCTGTGCCATCAACAACTTGTAAAACTTTCATCAGTAATTTAAAACATCCTGTCTGTATTTTTCTATTCTTTCTTTTATCTGTATCCAGTTGTCGCTTCCAAACTTTTCAAGAATTTCTCTTGCAAGAACAAAAGCAAGCATGCTTTCTGCCACTACTGCAGCTGCTGGAACAGCTGTAATATCTGACCTTTCTTTTGCTGCATCAAAAGGTTCTTTTGTTATTACATTTACAGATTGTAAAGACTTATGCCTCATTAATGTTGGAATTGGCTTCATTGCAGCTCTTACGATTATTGGCTCTCCGTTAGTCATTCCACCTTCCAGTCCACCTGCTCTGTTTGTTTTTCTATAAAATCCTCTTTCTTTGCTGTAAAAAATCTCATCGTGAGCCTGTGAACCGGGCAGGTATGCCAAATTAAAACCTTCTCCAATTTCAACGCCTTTTATTGCTTGAATACTCATTATAGCTTGTGCTATTTTACCATCAAGTCTTGTATCCCATTGACTATAACTTCCAAGTCCAACAGGAATGTTTAATGCATAAACTTCAAAAATACCGCCAAGGCTTTCCCCATCCTCTTTTGCTTTATCTATGTATTCTTTAAACTCTTCATCTTTACCTAAGATTGGAAGTCTAAGCTCAGAATTTTCAGCATTATTAAATCTATCTTCGTAAGATATGCTTTCAATTTCTGATTTATCTATCTTTTTCTCCCCGATGGACAAAACATAGCTTCCTATTTTTATACCGATATCTTCAAGAAGAATTTTACATAAAGCACCAACTGCCACTCTTGTTGTTGTCTCCCTTGCCGATGCTCTCTCTAATATATTTCTTAAATCATAAAAACCATATTTTATGCCACCTGTAAGGTCTGCATGACCCGGTCTTGGCTCTAATATCTGTTTTTTGTTTATTGAGTCTCCTTCTATAGCCATAATATCAGTCCAATTTTCCCAATCTTTGTTTCTAACCATCAAAGTTATCGGAGAACCAAGAGTAATACCAAATCTGACGCCAGAAAGGATTTCGACAGTATCCTTCTCTATCTTCATTCTTCCACCGCGACCGTATCCTTTCTGCCTTCTTGCAAGTTCTTTATTTATTCTGTCTGTTGTAATTTTTACGTTTGATGGATACCCTTCAATAATAGCCGTTAAAGCAGGACCATGAGACTCTCCAGCATTCAAAAATCTAAGCATAAACTATCTCCAAATGTTAATTTTTAAAAGAATATTATAACTTAAATACGTCGGGCGAGAAATTCAATAAAAATATGAGATTCTTTGTAGGCTACAGAATGACAGATTTATATTTTCTTTGTCATCCAGCAGCGTAGGGTAGGATCTAATTTTTTTATGTTTTCTGAAAAGAAAGAAAAAGAGGATATTCTTCGCTTCGCTCAGAATGACGGTCTGGATTTTTGAAACAGTTTCAGATTATATGGGAAAAACAAATTAAATTGACATGCCATTTCCCCCATTCACCGCTTTATTCCTCTTTACTTCTAACTTTCTCGCTCAAGATTTGGCATAAGTTATAATAATCTCAAAATATAATACAAATGGAGCGAATAGAATGATAGCAAAAGTATCAGCTTGCATTATAGCTAAAAATGAAGAGAATAACTTACCCAGGTTGCTTGAAAGTATAAAAGGAAAGTTTGATGAAATAGTTTTAGTAGATACAGGTTCAACTGATAAAACTGTAGAAATTGCAAAAAGTTATGGAGCAAAAGTATTTTATAGAGAATGGAATGGATTTGCAGACGCAAGGCAATATGCAGTAGAAAAAGCAACCGGAGAATGGATTTGGTTTTTTGATGCAGATTGTGAGCTTGAAGAAGATGAGTATGAAAGATTTAAAAGAATATTATTGCTAGTTCATGAAAATCCTGTAATAGAAGGAATTGGCGTTGTTTACAAAAATACAGACATAAACGGACAAGTAAAAGGATATTCAAACACTGTTCATATTCATAGAAAAAAACCAGAGCTTGTATGGGAAGGCAAAATTCACGAAAGAGTCGTGAATAAAAACACCGGGACAATAATTATTCCGCCATTTTCTGTTTATGTTTTACATCATGGATATGCAGATTTAAAAACACAGCTTTGTAAAGCCAAAAGAAATTTGAAACTTATCTTTGAAGAATTAAGAAGGCTAAAACCTGATCAAAAAGAATATTACATGAATATTTTTTATGTTTTACAATCTTATATTATTCTCTCTATTGATAAAAATGGAGAAAAATATCTAAGGAAAAGCCTAAGATATATAAACAAGTTTTTAGAAAATAAAGATATTTTTGAATATGATAGTAAATTTAAAATACATTTTTATGCTTATGCATCACAAATATATAAACGATTAAACGAGACAGATAAAGCCATAGAGCTATTAGACGAAGGGCTTAAATTACAAGAGCTTTATCCTGACTTTCATTATTTAAAGTATGAAATTTATAAAGATAAGAAGGAAATAGAAAAAGCAATAGAAGAGGGAATTAAATTTTTACAAAGCGTTGATATTTATGGAAATAGAGTTATTACAGACTGTATATCTATGAAAGATAATGTCTTAAATGAATTGGCAAGTATGATCAATTTAGAAGAGAGTAAAGATGAAATAATCCAAAAAATAAAAGAAATATACAAAAAACATAAAGGTTTATACATCAGCAGACTTTTGTTTTACTTGATAAAGGAAAAAAGCAGAAAAGAAGCAGAAAAAATAATTTTAAAATCTGCAATACTATACAAATCAGACCAAGCATATGCGGATATTGGATTATTGGCTT
Source organism: Sulfurihydrogenibium sp. (assembly GCF_028276765.1). Classification (NCBI taxonomy): domain Bacteria; kingdom Pseudomonadati; phylum Aquificota; class Aquificia; order Aquificales; family Hydrogenothermaceae; genus Sulfurihydrogenibium; species Sulfurihydrogenibium sp. The sequence continues at coordinate 79,948 of NZ_JAPYVU010000001.1, read as the reverse complement.
TAGAAAATAATGAACTTGAAAAAGCCAAAGAGTATTTTATAAAAGCCTTAGATATAAATCCGTTTAATACTCAAGCCAATAAGTCTTTGTATGAAATTTTAATTAAAGAAAACAATTTAAATGAGGCTTTTGAGTATCTTAAAAATTATGTTTTGTATTCAAAAGATGCAAAATATATTCCCGATTTAATAGAAATATCTGATAAATTAGGCTTTTTTTGAATTTTCAAAAAAATTAAAAGAAAAACTAAAAAATTTTTAAAAACTCACGATAATAAAATTGAAAATAAATTTTAGGAGGTAAAAATCATGGCACTAAGAATTAACTACAACTACTCATCAGACTTCACGTTGGTTAATCTTAACCAAACAGAACTACAGCTAAACAAATCCTTGGAAAGATTGTCCACAGGATTTAGAATCAACAGAGCAGCAGACGATGCAGCAGGCTACTTCATAGCTAACCAATTAAAAGAATACGCAGCATCATTAGAGCAAGGAACAAGAAACGCTAACGACGGAATCAGTATAGCTCAGATTGCACAAGGGGCATTGAAAGAAGTTTACAACATCTTAGTTGATATTAAAAAGAAAGTTGTTCAAGCATCTAACACGTCTGATAATACTTCAAGAGGACAAATCCAACAGGATATTAACAACTTAGTAGATGCTATAGCCAAAATATTCAAAGATACTGAATTTAATGGATTAAACTTATTCTCATCAGGTACTACAACAACTTTCACAATTCATTATGGTGGAAGAAAAGACCAAGAATTGGTAATAACAACGGCTGCTGCTGGAGCAAGTGCTGGTACATTGCCAACTGTTGCATCTTCAGTTACAATTGGTACAACTCTCTATACAATCGACGTAACCTCTCAAACTTTAGCTAACGCAACAGTATCTACTGTAGATGCCTTAATTAAAGCAGTAGATGATATGGCAGCTAAATTTGGTTCATACCAAATAGAGCTTGAAAAAATCATATCTAACAACGAAACAGCAAGGGTTAACACATCAGAGGCTGAAAGCAGAATCAGAAACGTAGATATGGCTAATGAAATGGCTAACTTTACAAGACTTCAAATCTTAATGCAGTCTGGCACTGCAATGCTCGCTCAAGCTAACGCTAAAAATCAATTAGTATTACAATTATTAAGATAATAATTTATAATATTAGACCTGGGGCAAAACCCCAGGTTTTTATTTTTTTAAAAGTTCCAGGTTCCAAGATATAGGTATAAAAAATACATATATTTTGGGGCTTGGAGCTGGTTTATAAGGAGGTGACCAGACATGAATATCAATAACATTAATCTTTTCTTGAATGACATAAATCAGAACGTTCAGCCTATAAATCAGGAAAAGAGACCTGAAAATATCGATAATTCTCAAACTTCAACTGCTATCAATATACAAAAGCCCGAAAATCCAAACCAAAATCAACTTGAAAATCAGCTAAAAGATTCTCTTAAAAATGTAGAAGAATTGAAGAAAATTTTACAAGAACTGCAAAATAAGATTAGCTACTTAAATAAATCTCTTAAGATAGAGCTTAACGAAGAAATAAAAGAGCCAGTTGTAAAAATAATAGACATCACTAACAACGAAGTGATCAGGCAAATCCCACCTGATTATGTAATAAATATAATTAAAAACATTAACAAGATGCTTGGTGCTTTGGTAAATGAAAAAGTATAAACGTGAAACGTTTAACGTTGAGTGTTTACGTAGAAGGAGGTAATAATCATGGCTGGAGAACTTAATGTTACAGGTTTAGTTAATGGTTTTGATATGAATTCTATCCTGCAACAAATTCAAGCAATAAAAAGTCAGCAAATCCTTATGCTAAAGCAGCAACAGCAACAGATTTCTGATAAAAAAACTGTTATTTCAAACATTCAAAACATTCTTAAAAATTTACAAAGTTCTATCAGCAATATTTCTGACCCAGCTACAGTAAATGCAAAATCCGTAAACGTATCCAATCCTAATATACTGACTGCTTCTATAACAGACCCTACTCAAGTATCTGAAGGAGCTTATAATATAAACGTATCTCAATTAGCTACAAATCAAGTTTATGCTTCTAACAAATCTTTTTCTGACAAAAACGCATCCTTAGGTTTAAATTCAGGTACTTTGACAATTTCAATGAATGGTAATGACTATAATATTGTTTATGATTCAACTTACTCATTACAAAACTTGGCAGATGAGATCAATAGAACTGCAAGCGTTTACAATGGTAACTTTAGAGCCTCTGTTATAAACGTTGGTACATCAAGCAATCCACAGTATAAGTTAGTAATATCTGGGACTAAAACAGGAGCTGATAACTCATTTACGATATCTGATACAGGAAATGCTGTATCTACATTAGATTTAACAAACATTCAAGATGCTCAAAATGCAGTAGCAACAGCAAATGGATTACAGGTGCAAAGCGACACTAATACATTTGCAAACATACCCGGTTTATCTTTCACAGCATTTCAAACCGGTTCTACTGTTTTGCAAATTCAAAAAGATAACAAACCAATAACCGATGCTCTCCAGGCAATTGTTAATTATTACAACCAACTTGTAGATACTGCTGCCAAAGAAACAGGTAAAGGTGGAAAATTAAGCGGCGAGTATGGTTTAAATCAAATTGTTAACGGAATATTTAACCAATTACAACCTCTTTTTACTGCAGATATTATAAACTTCGACAGAACAACCGGACATATTTCTTTAAATACATCAAAGTTAAATGATGCTTTGACTAACAACTCATTAGACCTTCAAAATACTTTAAATAATGTCAAAAATAATTTAACAACCTATTTAAATCCGTATACTCAGTTTAATGGTATATTAGACCAATACAACAAATCTTATGATAGTCAAATTCAAAATATTCAAAACTTGATAGATTTGCAGAAAGAAAGAGTTCAAATGGAAATCGAAACTCTAAAAAATCAATTCATAAAGATGCAAATGCTACAGGCTCAAATGAACGATATTAGTGCAAGAATTCAGGCAACGTTTGGCTTTCAAATCTCTAAATAATAAGGAGATTAATAAGTGAATCCATATGAAAGCTATTTAAAAACAGGCTTAGAAACAGCGAATCTTCCAAAGCTTATTTCCATGGGATATGAAAGGATTATATTAGAACTGAAAGCTGCAATAGAAAGCATAAAAAATAACGATTTAAAATCAAAAATTAATCACATAAATAAAGCATTAGATATTCTTTTAACTTTAAAAACAGGTCTTGATTTTGAAAAAGGTGGAGAGATAGCTCAGAATTTGTATGAGATTTATAGCTTTTGCGAAAAGCAAATCATGCTCGGAAACTTAAAAAATGATGAAGAGATTTTAAATGAAGTTATTAATGTTTTAAATACAGTTAGAGAAGGTTGGGAGGAGCTATCATCAAAAGTTTAGACGATTTATTGACTGAATCTGAAAGGTTAATTATTCTTCTTAATTTAAACGATTTTGATCCAAATGTTTATGAATATTTGGAAAGTTTAATTAAAGACATCAACGATTTTTTAAGCCAAGATAGAGCATCTATTGCAAAACATGGAAAAAAAATATCACTGTTGCAAGAGAAGGTAGATATATTATCAAATCTTTTGAGAGAAAAAATGGATTTAATTATAAATAAATTAAACGATAAAAGTAAAGAATTAGAATACTTGTATAATGCTAAGAAAACGTTGATTGAAACACTTTAATGGTTGACTTATTTACTTTATAAGCCGGCAAAGAGTTTACCACCTTTATAAGAGTTTTCTAAAATTTTTGTAAGTTTATCTTTTCTTGTCATCCTTAAACTATAGAACAAAGAATCTTCTCTTTTAAAGATTGAATAAAAATGAGATTTTTTACTTTGCTCAAAGCGACATGTTTGTTTTTAAAACAGTCTTATAGCCGATTTAATCCAACCTATGATAAAATATAAAAATCATGAAAAAGAATTTTTTTGCTTTAACTTTAGCTATTTTAATAAGTTCTTGTGCTAACCCTCAATCATATGAATCTGATTTAAGAATTGGGGATGGAAAATACTTATACGAAATGGGTATATCTTACTTAAACAGCGGAAATAATGCAATGGCAATTAAATATTTAGAAGAAGCCTTAAAATCTTATGATAAACCAGAGGTCTACAATGCCCTTGCACTTGCGTATCAATTTGCTGGAGAGTTTGCTAAGGCTGGAGACATTTTCAGGCTTGGAATAGATAAATATCCCGATTATCCAGAACTATTGACAAATTATGGAATTCTGCTTGCCAGTCAGAAAAAGTTTGATGAAGCAATAAAATACTTCGAAAAAGCTATAAACAATCCTACATATTCAGGAAAAGATAAGGCTTATTATAACCTTGGCATAGTTTACCTTCAGTTAGGTAAAGAAGATTTATTTTTGTATAACTTAGAAAAAGCTTTAATGTTTAACAAAAATTTTGTAAACGCGTATATTGCCTTGGGAGATTATTATTTAGATAAATACAATGTAGTCCATAGTAAAGAAATGTTAAAAAAAGCCAGAGAATATTACTCAAAAGCACTAAATTATGTTATAAATGATCCTTTAGTCTATTTTAGGCTTGGAAAGGTTTATCATGAACTTGGAGATGATGAGCTTGCTAAATATTATCTTGAAAAAGCTCTAAGGTCTGCTGAAAATAATACAATATTAAAAGAAGAAATTAGAAAATATTTATTAGAAATTTTAGATAAACCAAAATCTAAAATCAATTTAAATGAAGAAATTAAAAGCCTTCAAGCGTTATTGAAGATAAAAACAGTAATGAAAACCCTATACTAAAATACATCAAATAAGGACGAGAAATGAGAAAAGATAAGATTTATGTTTCGATAGTAGTTCCAATTTATAACGAAGAAGAAAATTTGCCGATTTTATATGAAAAAATAAAAACAGTAATGGAAGAGTTAAAAAGGCATTGGCATGACAAAGATTATGAAATCATCTTTGTAAATGATGGCAGTATTGATAAATCTTGGGAAATTATCAAAAATTTAGCTGAAAAAGATTATCATATGGTTGGAGTTAATTTTAGGAGAAATTTTGGTCAGACTGCTGCTATGGCTGCAGGCTTTGACATAGCAAGAGGTGAAATAATTATAACCATGGATGGGGATTTGCAAAACGACCCAGAAGACATTCCAAGATTATTAGAAAAAATCAATGAAGGTTACGATGTAGTTAGCGGTTGGAGAAAAGACAGAAAAGATGCATTTTTAACCAGAACTTTACCATCTAAAATAGCTAACTGGTTGATATCTAAAGTAACAAAAGTCTATTTACACGATTATGGATGTTCACTGAAAGCTTATAAAAGCGAGGTTGCAAAAAGTTTAGACTCTTATGGAGAAATGCATAGATTTTTGCCAGCTTTAGCAAAATTAGTAGGAGCAAAAATTGCTGAGATTCCTGTTAAACACCATCCAAGAATATACGGAAAATCAAAATATGGAATATCTAGAACTTTCAAAGTAATTTTAGACTTAATATGGGTAAAGTTTTTACTTGATTACAGAAACAAACCACTTAGGGTTTTTGGTGGTTTTGGAATGCTATTTTCTGTCTTGGGCATTTTGATTCTTTTATATCTGGCATGTGTAAAAATATGTTTTGGACTCCCAATTGGTCATAGACCACTTCTAATATTTGGCGTCCTTTTCTTCTTGACAGGTATTCAGCTTATTTCAACAGGTTTAATAGCTGAATTGATAATAAGAACTTACTACGAGTCTCAGGGTAAAAAACCTTATGTAATAAAAGAAGTAATTCAACATCAATAAATGAACACAAAGAAGCTTTTTCATTTAATATTTTCATTAGTTATTACAACAGCTTTTATAATTCTATTTGAAAAATATATTGGTTTTGAAAACTTCTTGAATCTTTTTAAACAGATATCGGTTTATCAGTTTTTTATAGCTTTCTTTTTTTACTTTTTAAGCTATTTAGTAAGAACTTACAGATGGAGTTTTACATTAGACCTAAAAGAATTTAGCAAGCTTTTTAAACTTACAGTTTACAATACATTTTTTAATATCATCTTGCCTTTTAGAACAGGTGAAGTTTCTTTTTTTTATCTTCTTAAAAAGGAAGGAGTTCATATAGTAGATTCAACAATGAGCTTTCTCATTACTCGTATATTCGATGGTCTTGGTTTGATGGCGGTTTTTGCACTTAGTTATTTAACTTTTAAAGGATTTCTGTCTTTAGCTTTAATATTATTTTTGGTAATTCCTTTTAGCTTTTATATTTTTATATTTATTTTAAAATTTATAAAACATGAGAAAGTTAAAAGTTACAATAAAGACAAACTTAGATTTTCTAATCTTGCATGTATTTATCTTTTGTCTGTTTTAACTTTTATTTTGAAGTTTACAGCGTTTTATTTTGTTATACCAACTCAAATAGATATATCATTTTTCCAAACAATTTTAGCATCAGCAACTGCAGATTTGACAACCATCCTGCCAATTCATGGAATGGCGGGTATAGGTACCTATGAAAGTGGATATGCAGGAAGTTTGATATTTTTGTTTAACATAGATAAAAACACAGCGTTTTTACTGTCTTTTTTGGTACATACTTTTATACTTTTTTCAAGTAGTTTACTTTTTGTTTTGACTATAGTGTATTTTAAATTTCTTAAAAGCAAGAATTGATAGAACTTTAGATGAGAAATTAAGAATTTTTTTAGCAAGAAATTCAGTAAAAGTAGAAAATTCTTCACTTCGCTCAGAATGATATACAAAATTATCTTTTTCTCTAATGTTTATCAATCAACCTTTCTCTGTCATCCTGAGGGCCGGCCGAAGGATCTCTTTTTTAAATTCTATAAAAACTACTAATTTCTCACCCAAGGTGTTAAGAACTTCTTAGATATTTAAAAAGAATATCCTTCAGACTTAATAAAGTTCTAAGGACAACAGACAAAGTGACGGATGATGGGTGAAAAAATTATTAACATCTTACCTCTAACATTTTTTCAATTTCCTGCTCGATATATTTAACACTTATTTACTTATTGATGCATAAATTCTATATTAAAATTAAGTTTAAAAATACGAAGGTTAAATTTAAACTTATCCTTTAAAAATTGCATCTAATTTTTCTTTTACTATTTTTGCAGTAATTTCTGCAACGTATCCTTTTAACTCTGTTTTTATCATTCTTTCAATTTCTTGTTTCATCATTAACTCTGCTTCTTTTGCTAAGGTTACTTTTAACTGATTTTTTATGTCCTCAAGCTCCCTTCTAGCTTCATCTTGAAAGTCTATTTGGAGGTGATCAATAATCGTATTCATAGCTTTGTCGTTCTTTAACATATCTTTTACCATTTCCATGGCCAACCTTTTTATATCTTCTGAAGAAATAGTAATATTAAAGTTGGTTACCATAATTTCTTCTCCTCCTTCTGTAATTTTATTTTCTTTCTCTATTTCTTGAATAAACTCTGTTAAGGGCTTAGTAACAATTTCTTTTTTTTCTTCTGCTTTTGTTGCTTCTAATTTTTCTTCTTTATTTTCTTTCTTTTTATCTCCTTCCACGTATTTTTTAATCTCTTCACTTAACTCTTCAGATGAAGACTTTGTAGTATTTTCTTCTATCTTAGTTTCAATACCGATTTCTTCAATATTAAAGTTTTCTAATTCTTTTTCTAAAAGTAAATTATCTATATTTAAGAGGTTTTCCTCTTTATCTTCGTTGAAAGATATATTAGTTGGTTCCAATTTTATGTTTTCAAATTCAATTTCAAATAAAGATTTATCTTCTACTTTTTCTTTAGAAGTAGATTTATTCTCAAATTCTATATCAAAGAAATTATCAAAACTTTCTTTCTTGTTTTCTGATTTTGTTCCTTCTTCATTAATTGATATTACATTAGGTTCAAAATCAATTAAACCTTTTTCTATATTAAACAAATCTGCATTATTAAATAAGTCTTCAAGTTTTTGATTTTCAAAATTTTCGGCTTGATTTTCTTTTTCAGTTGCAAAAACTTCGGTTAAACTTTCAACTTGCCGAGATTGAATTTTCTCTGTTTGAACTGTGGTGTTTTTTAATATCTCTGGTAGAATTGTAAGTGATTCTGATTTTGGTATGAATTCAATATTGTCACTAAAGCTTTTTTTGTTTATAGGGTTTTCTGGGACTGTTAATACAAGATATCTTATTTTTTTTTCTCCCAGTTTTCCAATTAAATATTTCAAATCATCTTCTGCAAAAATTCCTGATGAAGTATCATAAATAATCACTTTAAAATCTTTTTGTGGATAATCCTTAATTAGTGATAAACTATCTGCATATACTTCAACATTATTCATCTTTAATAAGTTAATCAAGTTTTCTAAAAATCTTATGTCATATGATACTACTGCAATACTCATAAAAAACCTCCTTTACATTTTTATAAACTTCTTTTCGTCAAAAATTTTGTATAATTAAATTAACATAAAAAATATAATCGTGGAGTAGAAAAAATGCAATTTAAGGAAGTTGACTTGCCGGGTATAGGGAAAAAGTTTTCTATTATTACAACAGGAAAGGAAAAGGTGTCTGTAATCATTCATCTGTCCGGGAAGAGGGAAATTTACTTTTTTGAAAAAGGTGATTTCGATGAACCTGCATGCTCTTTCGTGCTTAACGAAGAAGAAGCAAATCAGCTTGGCTCTGTATTGATGGGCACATTCTTTAAACCTGAAGCAAAAGAAGAAAAGGAAATGTTCTTAAAAAATCTCATAATTGAATGGATTTCTTTGGAAAAAGACTCTCCTCTTATAAACAAAAGCATAAAAGAATCTGAAATAAGAAAAAAAACCGGAGCATCGGTTGTTGCTATTATACGCGGAGATTTAACAATAACTAATCCATCACCGGATGAAATCTTAAGAGAAGGAGATATTATTGTATTAGTCGGAAATAAACAACAAATAGAGAAATTCTATGAAGTTTTTTACCCTGCTTGTGAGCTAAGATAATGGAATACTCATCGGTAAATTTTTTATTAAGTCTTGGATTAATTACGTTAGTTTTATTTATCGTTGGTTTAATAGGAAAATTCTTAAAATTTCCAACAATTATACTTTTCATACTTATTGGAATTATTTTCGGAAAATATGTTCATGAAGATAAAACCTTAGAACATTTAAGTGAAATAGGGATTGTATTGTTGTTTTTCTATTTAGGGCTTGAATTTAATATTGCAAGGGCAATCGATGTAGCAAAAAGAATATGGGTTGTTGGTTTTATAGATTTATTTTTTAATTTTTTCGTGCCGTTGATTGTTTTAAATATATTAGGATTTGAGTTTTTGGTCTCGATATTAGGGGGTGCAATAGCATACGCATCTTCATCAGCTATAACCTCTAAGATAATTGTAGATGAGAAAAGAATTGCAAACCCAGAAACAGAAATGATCCTTGGTTTAATGGTCTTTGAGGATATTATTGCTCCGATAATGTTGGCTGTCTTGGCAGGATTTTTATCGGGACAAAACATAGAAGGAATTGTAATCGGAATAATAGCTTTAAAAGTCCTGGCAGTATTTTCTTTTGTATTTCTAGTCTCAATTACTTTTAAAAATCAGCTTGCTTTTTTAATCGACAAGATTTTAAACGAGGATTTATTTATATTGTTTGCCTTTGGCGGTCTTATAACTTTTGCAGGCCTGACTTACTCGCTTGGTCTATCTGAAGCCTTAGGAGCTTTCTTGGTAGGTATGTTAATTTCTGAAACCGGAAAATCAGAAGAAGTTGAAAAAAGTATGTTATCTATCAGAGACCTTGCTGTTGCTATATTTTTCTTTCTATTTGGTGCAAATATTGTATTAGATGAAAAATTATTAAACATTAAAACTATTTTGGTTTTGATAATTTTAATCGTAATTTCTGCAGTTGGTAAATTTTTAACTGGATACTTAGGGGGCAAAATATACGGACTATCTAAAAGAGCCTCTATTACAGCAGGATTCTCGATAATCAATAGGGGTGAGTTTTCAATAGTTATATCAAAGCTCTCTCCAACAGCGTATTTATCATTTTTTGGTGTATACATATTTTTTATAGCCTTGATAGGTATATTTTTTGCTCAATATGCACCGAAACTGTCTAAGTTAATCGTAAAACCAAAGCAACATAAATAGAGAGTGTTTTCAAATTTTAACTAAGTATTAAAATTAATACCTCGGGTGAGAAATTCAAATATAAATCAAAACATCTAAAAAACTCCTTGGCGGTAGTTAAAATTGTAATAGCAAAAAATTCCACCAAGGAAGTAAAAATGCAAAACTCTAATCTTTATTTTACACTATTTCAAAAAATCTATGAGCATTTAACTATACTTTTAAACGTTCAATCAAAAAAGAAAGCAGGTAGACCACCTAAGGTATCTGATTTACAGCCTGCAGCTTTATATATCACATCCTACATTTCAAACACTCCTGTTCTTACACTTGCCAGATTTCTAATTTGTGCTTATATTCAATGCCTAGCATCTATATAGAAAATCAAAATCAGAGAGAGTTTATAAAATCCTTAGAGAATATTGGCTAAGAAGAATCACGATTATTATGATGAAAGTATTTACTATAGACTTTTGGTTATAATGATTTCATCCAGCAAGCTATCATGAAGTAAGGTTATCAAGAATAAGACACAAAATGAGTAAGTGGTTTAGATTTTTGAATGATTATTGAAGCAGTGAATTCTCAAATAAAGAATCTCAACCTTACAAGTAGATGGAGAAAGATTAAGACTTTAAAGTATAGGCGGATTATTTTGAACAGTTAACTCACAAGCAGTCTCATTATAATACCATTTTTCTCACTTTTTTACACCTTTCTAATCATCAGACCTTTCAAATAAAAAGATGTTGGAATATTTAATATGTATGGATGGTCTTTGTCTTGAGTAAAAAACTGAACAAATTCTGCCATATTTTTAGTATCTTTCAAACTGTCGTATGTAGTGTTTATCAAATCTTCTAATGTAATATTTTGTGAACAAGAGAAAATGGCAAGATATCCATCTTTATTTAGTAGTTTTAAACTGTTTAAGATTAAATATTTAAAGCCTCTAAGTGCATCATGTTTTTCATTTTTACTCTTTGCAAAAGGTGGTGGGTCAAGGATTATCAAATCATATTTATCTTTTTCTTTCTTTAAAAAATCAAAAACATCTTCTTTTACCATCTCGTAATTCTTTAAATTGTTTAACCTTGCGTTTTCTTCCGCTTGTGATAAAGCAAAGCTTGAAATATCTACAAATTTTATAAATTCAGCCTCTTTTTTACCACAGTGGATCCCAAATCCTCCTGCATTACAAAATAAGTCTAATACTTTAAATCCTTCTTTTACATATTCAGAAGTTAACTTTCTGTTAGCTCTTTGGTCTAAATAAAAACCTGTTTTTTGACTTTCTTGTAAAGAAACTAAAAATTTAACATCATGCTCAAAAATCAAAATCTTTTCTGGCATTTCTCCAAAAAGTACTTTCTTTTCTGTTTGCAGACCTTCTTTTTCTCTTGCTTTTTCATCAGACTTTTCTATTATTCCTTTAGGCTTAATTATATCAATCAAAGAATTTAGAATAATCTCTCTTAACCTTTCCATTCCGTATGTATTAATTTGTAATGATAAATAACCATCGTAATAATCAACTATCAAGCCTGGCAATCCATCTGCCTCTGCATGAATTAATCTGACTGCATTTGTTATTTTTAACAGTTCTTTTCTTTTATCAAAAGCTTTTTCAATCTTTTCTTTTATAAAATCTTCATTTATTTGAACATCTTCAAAGGATAAAATTCTTATAGTTATCTTGCTCTTTGGATTTATGTATCCAACTCCGCAGAAAGTGTTTTTAAAATAAACCTTAACTAATTCTCCGGGGGTAATGTCTTTTGGTATTTTTTTGATTTCTTTGTTGTATATCCAAGGATTTTTAGACAGTATTTTTTCATAGCCTTCTTTTGTTATTTCTACTTTTTTATATGCCAAATTATTCTCCCGCCAATCTAAAAACATTTTTTATATCTTGACAAAAAGTTTCTTCCTCCTTTGGATTTCTAAGAACATAAGCCGGATGGTATGTTATATAAACCTTTTTATCCTTAAACTCTAATACACTTCCCCTTTCTTTTATAATTTTTGCTTCTTTCTTAAAAATTCCTCTGTATGCAGTAGCTCCAAGTAAGCATAAAACTTTTGGATTGATTATTTCTATCTGTCTTAATAAAAAAGGAATGCAAGCTTCTTGCTCTTCTATTGTTGGTGTTCTGTTGTTAGGTGGTCTACATTTGTTAATGTTGGCAATATAAACCTCTTCTCTTCTATGTCCTGCATTTTCTATACATTTTGTAAGTAGTTTTCCTGCTCTTCCAACAAAAGGTCTTCCTTGCTTATCTTCTTCCTCTCCGGGAGCTTCTCCGATGAACATAATTTTAGCATTAACATTACCTTCACCCAAAACAGGATTTGTTCTATTTTTGTGTAAATCACATTTTGTGCAAGTTTTAATCTCTTCATAAATCTTGTTCAACTCTTCTATTTTATCTATTTGATTACTTGATTTTTGATTTAAGATAGGTCTATCTAAAATAATCTCTTCAAAACCAAGCTCTTTTAAAACTTTAAGATAATTTTTATCTATCATACTTTTTCCTTTTTCTGACAATCTTCACAAATTCCAAAGATTTCTAATCTGTGATAAACTGGTTCAAAGATGTATTTTTTACATACTTCATTTTGAATAGATTCTATTTTCTCATCGTGAAATTCTATAATCTTTCCACAGCTTAGACAGATTAAATGGTCATGATGTTCTTTGTTTGCAACTTCGTAAAATGTTTTATTGCTAAGCTTAATTACTTCTTCAATATATCCCAAATCTTTCAGTATGGCTAATGTTCTATAAATTGTCGAACGTGATGCTTTGAGATTTTTTTCTCTTGATTTGAAAACTAAATCTTCTATTTCGAAATGACCATTAAAATTTAATATCTCGTCAATTATTTCTAATCTTTGCTTTGTAAGTTTAAAATTTTTTAGCTTTAGCTTTTTTATAAGATCTTCTTTGTTAATCAAGATTTACCTCTTTTTTAAATCCGGTCTGATAAGATTAAATATATTACTTTCATCAACCAAACAATAATCAGCTCCGCCGAGTCTTCCAACTACTTTTAACTTTCTATTATCTACGTATCCTTTTTCGTTAAGCAGCTGGTCTTTTATATGAAATTTCAAAATCTCTCCAAAAATTAGTCCCATATCTGCAATTTCTAAAATCATAAACTTTTTACATTCTATATTAATAGGTGATTCAGCAATTCTCGGGGAATTTACTAAATCAGATTTTATAGGTGTAAGATTTGCTTCTTTAAATTCATCTATGCTTTCGTCAAATGGCGATGCAGTAATGTTCATTTTTTCTGCAAGGTCATAGGTAACTATGTTTATGACAAAATCTCCTACTTCTTCAATGTTTTTCCAAGTGTCTTTTTTTCTATCATCATCTTTTTTTCCAATAGAGATTGCAATAAGAGGCGGGCTTGAAGATATTCCCATATAAAAGCTAAAAGGTGCTATGTTAAATATACCATCTTTTGATACAGTGGAAACCCAAGCAATAGGCCTTGGAACAATAGTACTTATCATAAGTTTATATATTTGAGTTTCATTTAAATTTTTAACATCGAATTCCATCAATCATTTTCTCCTATCAATTTTGTGCTATTTTTAATATACCACTGGTCAATATAATCAACAATTTCATCAATGTTATCCATCTGTTTGAATAGCTTTGTATCTTCTTTATCAATATATCCATCTTTTACCACCACATCATTTAGCCATTGTACAAATCCATTCCAATATTCACTGCCGTATAGTATAACTGGAAAAGGTTTAAGCTTCTTTGTTTGTATTAAAGTTAATGTTTCTGTTAATTCATCAAGGGTTCCAAACCCTCCTGGAAATAGGACAAACGCTGTTGCATACTTTACTAACATAACCTTTCTTGCAAAAAAATAATTAAAATTTAAGATTTCCGTAAGAAATTTGTTTGGTTTTTGCTCTTTTGGAAGCTTTATGTTTAAACCGACCGAATTTCCGCCTGCTTCAAATGCTCCTCTGTTTGCAGCTTCCATAATTCCCGGTCCACCACCGGTTACAATAGAAAATCCTTTTTTAGAAAGTTTAAAAGCTAACTCTTTTGCAGCTTCATAGTATTTGTTTCCTTCTTCTACCCTCGCAGACCCAAATATAGTAACAGAGGGCAGAAAATTTGGCATAACTTCAAATCCATCAATAAAGTCTCCAATTATTTTAAACAACCTCCAAGATTCTTCTTTTTTCATTTCATTGATAATATAGCTGTTCATTTACAAAGACTCCCAAGAAATTTTGATTAATATTTTATATCAAGTTATTTTTAAAAATTAAGTTGCTTTGTTTAAGAATAAACTTTACTGACGGAAAGCTTTTTAACTTTAAAGTGATAATATGATTACTGATTTTTTATTTGAATATAGCAAAAGATTTACTTCAATTTAGAGAAAGTTTCTGAGAAAGTAATATTGGATATTAAATATTAAAAATAAAAAAGTGGCATTTAAGCCACCCACAAAAAATTTTATTTAAATGACAAAAATTAATTATTCATATACTATTTTTGGTGATAAAAAGATTAAAAGCTCATTTGTTTTTTCTTGTTTATAGGTTTCTTTAAATAAATTTCCAAAGATAGGGATATTCATTAAACCCGGTACTCCACTGTTTTTTAAATCTTCCGTCTTTTCTAAAATTCCTCCGATTGCAATAACAGAACCATCTTTAGCAACTACTTTACTTGTTACAGTTTTTGTTTGAATAGGAGGATTACCTAAAATTAAATTTTTAAAGTCTGGTATATCCTGAGTAATTATTAAATCCATAATGATATTTCCATCAGCAGTGGTTCTTGGCGTTACATTTAATTTTAATACAGCTTTTTTAAACTGAACATTTCCAGGAGTCGTAGCAGTAACACCAGTTACGTAAGGAACCTCGTATCCCTGAGTAATTTCTGCTGTTTCACCATCTATTGTTACAATTTGTGGTTTAGAAAGTATTTTAGACCTTCCTATACTTTGTAAAGCTGATAATCTAATATCCAAAAAGTTTTGTAATCCACCCAAAACAAATCCAATAGCAAATCCTCCTGGAAATGTTGCATTAGCAGGAAAATCAACTGCATATCTTCCAGTGCTAATTGCACTTGTAGATCCGCCACCTGTAATTATTTTTGTATTATTGTTATCTATATTACTTGCTAAACCTCCCCATTGAATACCTAAATCTTTCAAATTACTTGTGCTTACTTGAACTATTCTTGCTTCTATGGCTATTTGATATGGTCTATCAAGTAGATAATCTGAATATTTGTATTTAATTTTTTCTATAACCTTAGGTGTATCAGTAATGCATATTCTTGGAAGATTAGCAATCATGGTTTGCGTCGGTTTTACGGTATCACTAACAACTCCGACTTGGATTGGTTGAGCTGTATTAGTTGTACTACTGCCTACCTGTACAGTCTCTTTAGATTTGAATACTATTGTCCCATTTTCAGAAAGATCTTTTTCTTTAATATTTTCTATTAATTCGCCAGGGTCCAAACCCCTTGCATAGAAACATTTAGTCTCTACTTTTTCCTGAGTTGCTTGACCTACTATTCTTGTTATTTTTGTTATATTTTCTTTTGTATCAAAAACTATTAATTTTTCTTTTGATTTATCGTAATCATACTTTCCAAAAACTCCTAAGTTTTCGGCTATCTTGTCTTCTATAGACTTAAAAGTTTCATATGGAATGTTAAATTCTTTTTTGATAAATTGACCCTCTTTTTCTTGAATTTTTGCAAGGTCTTCAGACTGTTTTTTAATAGAGTCTAAATAAGAAGTGATAACATTCTTTAATCTATTTATATTATCTTTATCATCCTTAACTAAAATGGAATAACTTAAATTATCAACTTTTATAGACGCAGCCGGCGATGCATACTTTTTAACTTGAGAAACAAGACTGTTAAACATATCTTTTCCAAAGGCTTTTATTATTTCTGGTGGTACTGATACAAAATACTCATCAGCAACTTTAATTTTATAAACCCCTCCCTCTTTAACAGGAATAAGACCATTTTCAAGCAAAACTAAATTAAAAAGACTTTCAGATTCTATAGGCTTTCTTATAGCAATAGATACTAATTTGTCTTTTTGTCCAATAGCATCTTTATCCCAGATAACATTAAAATTAGAAATTTGAGATATAGCATCAACAACTGTTGACAATTTAGCGTTTGTAAATTCCGCAGATAATTTTTCTGCATAGCTTATATCAACGCTTAAAGTTAAACCTGCTATTGATGCTACAATTAGCTTTTTTCCATTTCTCATTCTATACTCCTGAAACAAACTACCTTAATAACTATCTATCATTTCGTCAAAATATAATTAAAAGTTTAAAAAGTTTTAATGTTGGGTCAGAAAATTTTATAAAAATAGAAAGCGGAAGATTTTTGCCGGCTACAGAATAGCATCATTAAATTCAGGATAATACCATCAGATTGTTCTTTGTCTTCTGAGGACGTAAGTTATAAGGGTTTCTTTTTTTAAAATTTTATAATTTTACGTAAAATTACTAATTTCTTTACTTTCCCTTACTTTAACTCTTTCATCAATTTTTATTATTTCATCAAACAAAAAGTGTTCTATTTTTGGCTTTTGTCGATTTTTTTTATAAAGAATTTCTGCTATTTCTGGATAATCTTTAACATTTTTGTAAAAAAATGGTCTTCCTACCGCATCTCTAAATCCGGATAGAATTATAGCAGTTAATAATAGATCAATATCTATTGTCGGATAATTATCGTAAATACAAAGTGCCAATGAACCTGTAGATGCAACTCTTTCAAGAACTCCATGTTTATAATTTCTTGATTTTTTATCTTTGGCTATTAAAAACTTTTCATAAAGTTCATTGTTTTCAAATATTTCTTTTATCAATTCTTTGTATTTGGGTTTTCTAATATTACTTTTTATCAGCTCTAACTGGTGAAGTAAAAAATCCAATGCATACGGACTTTTATCCATTTTCTAATACTCTTTTATTAATTTTTATTTTTGCTTTTTTCTTTAAGCTATCAACATACATTTGATATACATCGTTGAATTTTTGAGATTTTACGAAAGGAAGAATTGTTTTTTTCGTTTCATCAACCTGAGATTTATCCGGTTCTTTTATTTCAGTTAGCTTGAATATTAAAATTCCATTTTCTGTCGAGATTGGTTTGGATGTCTCTCCAACTTTTAAGTTAGCAAGTTTATTTAAATCCTCTCTTTTTATTCCAAATTTGACAACCAATTCTTGAATTGTGTTATCAGAAATAGTTTGTTTTTCTGTTTTATTTTGCTTTAATAGCTGTGTTATATCAGTGGTTTTTTGCATATTTTTTAAAGCTTTTTGTGATAACTCTCTTTCTAATTTTTGTTTAATTTCATTTCTAACCTGCTCATAAGGTATTGATTTTAAAGATTCTCCATTAAATAATGAAATGTAATACCCATTTTGTGTTTTAGTGAATGAAACTTTTTTATCTTTATTTAAGGAATTTACATCTTCTTGAATTTCTTTTGGTAAGTTTTGAATTTCTTGGTTAGAAAAAACATCTCCTTCAAAAACTTTCTCAACTTCTGTTGGGACAGATTGTAAATTTCCACTTTTTGCTTGCGTAAATAGCTGTTTTGCTAACTGCTGTGCTTTATCATCACCTAATTTTTGAATATTTATTTTATAAACTGTTATATTTTTTCCTGTTTGTGCTGAATAATCTTTTTTATGCTCTTCGTAAAACTTTTTTATCATATCTTCTGTAATTTCTGGAACATTCGGTTTTATTATAGTAGCTTCACCGCTCACTCTTGTAAGTTGTTTTTTGGTAAAAGTTTCTATCTCTTCATCACTAACATAGATTGTAGATAGCAGAATTGTTTTCAAGTTATTGATCGATAGTTCTTTTCTTAAAATATTTTCAAAGGCATCGGGAGTTAATCCAAAAGAGTTTATAATTTGTAAGTATGTTTGTTTATCAAATTTTCCATTGACTTGAAATGCAGAAATTTTTAAAATCTCATTTTTTACCTGCTCTGAAGTTGCTGTTATTCCTTCCTTTTCTGCTTCTTGATATAAAAGTTCTTTTTCTATTAAATCGTTTACAACTTCTTTTTTTATTTGGTCTTTTAGATTAGAAATATCAAGATTTTGCATTTGCATATTTCTTGCTGTCATTTCGTATGCGTAATTAAACTCATAAAATGGAATTTCTTTGCCATTTACTTCTGCGACACCATTAATTTCACCACTTAATTTGTAAACAATTATAGCTACTATAGACGTTGCTACAAATGCAAACACTGTTGTAAATAAAACAATATTCTTCCATTTAGATTGAGAAATCTTATCAAACAATTTTCAAGCTCCTGTAAAGTTTTATATTTCTTTAATATTATATACCATACCCTTATGTGAGAAATTGAAAATTATTGAATTCTTAACTTACATTCGTAATGAAAAAGAAATTGTAGAAATATTCATTGATATACGTCGGGTGAGAAATTCAATAAAAGTATGAGATTCTTCGCCGGCTTCAGAATGACGATGTGGATTTTTACAAGCAGTCTTAACAACAACGTTGATTTTTACAAACATTCTCAATTTATGCCTCCATGTTTAACTCTATTACAAATATACCACCTTCAGAAGATGGTACTGCATATATTTTACCTTTGTGTTTTTCTACAACTTCTTTTGCTATTGATAATCCAAGCCCGCTTCCTTTTGGTTTTTTAGAGTAGTAAGGTAAGAATATTTTGTCAGCATCTTCTTTGCTAATACCTTTTCCATTGTCTTTAAAGATAATTTTAATCTTGCTGTCTTCTTTATAAACAGAGATTTTTAAACTGCTTGCCTCTTCATAACTATTTTGGACGATATTTATAAATGCTTGTTTTAAAAGCTTTAAATCTCCTTTTATCTTAAAATCACCCTCACATTCAATAGATATACTAAATTTTTCATCTTTATAGCTTTCTGTGATCTCTCTTAGAAGGTTGCATAAATCAATTTCTTGAAGATTTAATCCATACAAAGAATTTCCAAACTGATTAAACTCTCTTACAAGATTTGCTAAATAGTCCGTTTCTTGAGTGATTATTCTTACTGAATTTTCAACGATTTCATCAAAGTTTGGATTTTGTTTTTTCCAGCTTCTTAGAATTCTTTCTGCCGATAGCTTTATTGGGGTTAATGGATTTTTTATTTCATGGGCTATTCTTTGTGCCACATCTTTCCACATACTTAGTTTTTGTGCTGCTATTATATCTGTAATGTCATCAAAAACTATAACATAACCTTTATCTCTTATGTTGCTGACCTTAACTATAAGCGTTCTACCGCCTTTTTCTATTATCTGCTCTTTTTTACTATCAAGATTTACATTTAAAAATTTTGCAAATTCTTGAATATCGCTTTTTCTAAAATTTAAAACATCTTGACCTAAAATAATGGTTGCTGCATTGTTTATATTTTCGATATTGCCATCTTCCGATGAGTATATCACACCGGTGCTAATGTTGTTTAAAATTGTTTCTAAGTATTCTTTATTCTTTCTTAAGATAGTGTTCCTTTCTTCAAGTTTTTTATACAGTAAATTTAATCTTTCAACCATTCTGTTGAATTCTTCAATCAAAATGTCAAACTCATCTTGGGACTTAAGATTTATTTTTACGTTTAAATCTCCTTCTGATAATCTTTTTGCTCCTTCTACCAGTGCTTCAACAGGTTTTGTGATGTTATTGACAATAAACCTACTAAACCAAACAGTGGCAAAAATTACAGCCATTGTAATCGTAAGTAAAATTAAAATGTAGCTTATTCTTATTGGTGTTTTGTAGTTTTTTAGGTCATTATAAATTTGCAAAATTAAAGCTGTGTCTTCTTTTGATAATAAAAGCTCTTTTGGAAATTCGTAAACAAGGATTATTTTCTGATTTGTTTTTAGTTTACCATTGAAAACTATTTTATTTTCATAAACGCTAAAACCTTCTTTGTACAATGCATCAAAAACTTCTTTGTCATAAGGCTTGCCATAAAATTGTATCAATCTTCCGTCAATGTCATAGATTGTCAATGTTCTTAGATTAAAAATATCAACTGCATCTTTTGGGTCTATTTTATTTTCATCAATTAGTCTATAAACTCTGTAAAGCCAATCTTGATTAGATTGAATGTTTTGACTTAATATCTCATCCAACTTCCCAAGGGCATTGCCAACTTTTCCGGCAAACCATAAATTTGTTGCATTTGAAATTATTGATACTGAAACTGTGAAAAGTATTAATGAAGGTATAACAACAAAGGAGATTAAAATCAGTGTAAGTTTTATTTTTAACTTTCCTTTAATCCCCTCTTCAAACAGTATTTTTATAAGATATCTTAGGGTATACGCAAAAATGATGATAAAAAAGATTAGGTCAAGATTCAGTATAAAAAGAAATACATATGGATTTAAAACATCTTTGACCTTTTCAAGCTTTCCAAAAATATAGTAATTGCCTGCTATAAAAAGAAATAAAGAAGCTGAAAATATTATTAAATTTCTTTTTAGATTTTCTCTTTCAGTCAAAGCTCTCTTGGTGGGTTTCCTAAGTATTCTATTTCTGTTTCTTCATCAAGCCTTCTAAAAATAACTCCTTCTGTTAGCTCTTCAAATGCGTGTGCAACTAAACCGGGTATTCTTCCGATTATAAAAAACCCTTTTCCAAGTCTGTAATCAAAACCCATATCTGATGTAATGGCTGCAATTGCCCCATCTACGTTTAAAACAAGCTTTTTTCCTTTTATTTTTTCTATTGCATCTTCTAAGGCTACAGCAAACTCACAATATTTACCATAAAATCCAAGCTCTTTTGCCAAATCTAACAATTTTTTGCTTCTTGGGTCAAAATCTTTGTAATACTTATGTCCATAGCCGGAGATTCTCCATTTTTCTTCTACGGCTTTTTTAGCTATTCTTTCTGCAAGTCTATAAATATCCTCTTCATCTTTTGCGTATTCTTGAAAGAATTTCATTGCATCTTCTAAAGCTCCACCATGATATTCTCCAAAAGCTAAAACACCCGCTGCAACGCCAACGTGAAGTTGATTTCCACCGGAGATTACATTTCTAAGTGCTACAACAGATGGTGGTGCAACTCCATGGTCTATTACAGATGTAAAGATTGCATCAAACATTCTTCTTTCGTTTTCTGTTGGAAGTTCTCCTTTTAACAAAAGATAAATGCTTTCTGAAAATGTAAGCTTTCCAATCATCTGAGTTAACGGATAGCCTCTGATATATGTCTCTTCTTTTGTGTTTAATGTAATTTTAGTTTGCCATTTTTTAGCCATGGTTAGCTCCTTTTTGACTTTTGTCTTTGTTTGTATAAATTATAGTCATATGTTGAGTGAGAAATTCAATAAAAACATGAGATTCTTCGCTTCGCTCAGAATGACGGAATAAGGTTATTCCTTTTCTGATGCTTATCATTTAACCTTTCTCTGTCATCCTGAGGACGTAAGTCCGAAGGATCTCCTCTTTATATTCTACAAAAAATGCCAATTTACTGCCAAAGTTGTTATATAAACTTTAAGCTATCTAATACATAATCCGGATTTAAAGATAATGCAAACTCTTTATTTCCATAGCCTTGTAAAACTAACGCCGTTTTTATTCCTGCATTTTTTCCTGTTAAAACATCAGTTTCACTATCACCTATGATTATGCTTTTATCTTTATCGGATTTTAGCTTTTCCAATGTGTAAAAAACCGGCAATGGATGAGGCTTTTTTTCTGATGTTGTATCAGCACCTACTACTAAATCAATATAATCAATAACATTTAATTTTTTTAAGATTTCAACAGATAAAACTTCATATTTGTTTGTTACAACTGCAACTTTTTTTGAAAGCTCTTTCAATTTTTTTAATGTCTCTTCAGCTCCTTCATAAAGTCTTGAATGTATTACAGGATTTGAATAGTAAAATTCTTTAAAATATTCTAATGCTTTATCTTTAATTTCTTGTGGATATTCGGGAATTAAGTCCTCAATAAGCTTTTTTGCTCCGTACCCAACCTTTGAGATTATCTCTTCCTCTGAAAATGTTTTAAGATTTAACTTTTCAAATGCGTAGTTTGCCGCTAAGGCTATATCTTTTCCTGAATCGAGAAGTGTCCCATCAAGGTCAAAAATGTATAACTCTAAATGTTTCATTGAATCTTAAATTCTTGATATTTTTCTTTGATTTTATCGATCCATTTCGTTTGATTTAATGGTTCAGGCTCTTCATCCTTAGTTTGTGGCTTTTTGTAATTTACTAACACATAAACTTCTTCATCTTCTTTAATAAGACCTAAATTTTCTCTTGCTTTCTTTTCTATGTAAAATGGGTCGTTTTGCAAGTAGTCTATAGTTCTTTGAAGTTTTTTATTTTCTGATTTAAGTGATTCAACTTGACTTAAAAGCTCATTTCTGGTCTTAACTTTGTCAAAGTATTTAAAAATATTATTTTCTCCAAAAAGAATAGTATATATTGTCAAAAGTAATGTAAATAAAACCGTGAGCTTAAGCCCACGGTCTAAAACTTTATGTTCATTCCTCAAATTGGAATTTCTTAAATACTTGTTTTCCTTTGAAGATTGCGTTCTCACCAAGTTCTTCCTCTATTCTAATTAATTGGTTATATTTTGCTATTCTATCTGTTCTTGATGCAGAACCTGTTTTAATCTGTCCTGCATTGGTTGCTACCGCTAAATCTGCGATAAATGCGTCTTCAGTTTCTCCAGACCTGTGAGAAATGATTGCTGTATAGTTATTAATTCTTGCCATTTCTATAGCATCTAACGTTTCGGTTAAAGTACCAATTTGGTTTAATTTTATTAAAACTGAGTTTGCTATGTTATTTTTAATCCCTTCTTTTATAATTTTTGGATTTGTTGTAAAAAGGTCATCTCCAACAAGTTGAACTTTGTTTCCAAGTGCTTGTGTTAAGTTTTTCCATCCTTCCCAGTCATTTTCAGCCAATCCATCTTCTATAGATACTACTGGGTACGTTCCTACGATTTCTTCGTATAAGATTATCATGTCATCAGATGTTAATTCTCTTTTTTCAAATAAGTATTTTCCATCTTTATAAAATTCAGAAGATGCGGCATCTAAGGCAATAAAGATATCTTCGCCGGGTGTGTAACCTGCTTTATCTATTGCAAGCATTAACATGTCTAATGCTTCTTTTGTCTCTCTTAAAGCAGGTGCAAATCCGCCTTCATCTCCAACGTTTGTTGAGTAGCCTTTTTCTTTTAATACAGATTTGAGAACGTGAAATGTTTCAACGCCTGCTCTTAAAGCTTCTTTAAATGAACTGCCGCAAACTGGAACGATCATAAACTCTTGAAAATCTAATTCGTTGTCTGCGTGTGCTCCGCCATTGATTACGTTCATAAGTGGAACAGGTAAAACCTTAGCATTAACTCCGCCTAAGTATCTGTATAATGGCATTTCCTTTTCTATTGCCGTAGCTCTCGCAACTGCTAAAGAAACCGCTAATATTGCATTAGCTCCAAGGTTTGATTTATTCTCTGTTCCATCTGCCTCTATCATAAGTCTATCTATTCTAACTTGGTCTTCTGATTCTTCACCGATTAAAAGGTCAGCAATTTTTGTGTTAATGTTTTCAACTGCTTTTAAAACACCTTTTCCAAGAAATCTTTTTTTATCTCCATCTCTAAGCTCCAATGCTTCATTAGCTCCTGTTGATGCTCCGCTTGGAACTATTGCAGATGCAACAACACCGCTTTCAAGAACAACAGTAGCTTCTACCGTTGGGTTTCCCCTTGAATCTAAAACTTCTCTTCCGATAATGTCTATAATCGTTGACATTTTAAGACCTCCTTTTATAGTCTATAATATGCTGCTAATGCTCCTGCTATTGCTGCAACTAAATCTTCAATATTTCTCTCTTGCTCTTTTAAGTTAAAAGTTGGTAATTTTTCATCTATGTATTTTGTTGTAAATTTACCATTAATAAAATCTTCGTCTCTGACGATTGCTCTAAGAAGTGGGAGGTTTGTTGGCACACCCCGAACGATAAACTCATCTAATGCTCTTCTTGCTCTATTTACCACATCTTGCCATGTTAAAGCCCAAACAGATAACTTAGCTATCATAGAATCATAGTATGGTGGTATTACATAATCCTTATAAACTGCCGCATCTACTCTAACACCCGGTCCACCTGGAGAGTGGTAAGATGTAATAAGTCCAACCGATGGTGCAAAGTTTTTAGCCGAGTCCTCTGCGTTTACTCTAAACTCGATTGCGTATCCTCTCATGGATATATCTTCTTGTAAGAAAGGTAGCTTTTTACCTTCAGCAATTTCTATCATTTTTTGGACAATATCTATTCCTGTTACCATTTCTGTAACTGTATGCTCAACCTGAAGTCTTGTATTCATCTCAATAAAATAAAAATTATTGTTTTCATCTACTAAGTACTCGATCGTTCCAACGTTTTCATACCCAACTTTAAACATTGCTTTAACTGAGGTTCTGTAAAGCTCTTTCTTTACTTCTTCATCTAAGGATGGAGACCTTGCTATTTCTACTATTTTTTGATGTCTTCTTTGTATAGAACAGTCTCTTTCTCCAAGATGAACTACGTTTCCATACTTATCAGCCATTATCTGAATTTCTATGTGTCTTGGATTTTCAACGTATTTCTCTATAAAAACATCACCTTTTCCAAAGAATTTTTTGGCTTCATTGTAAGCAGACTGGAATAAGGTCTCAAATTCAGATTCAGACCTTACAATTCTCATACCCCTTCCGCCACCACCATAGGCAGCTTTAAGAATAACCGGATATCCTATCTCATTTGCTATTTCTTTAGCCTTTTTCATATCAGATATTGGTTCATCGCTACCCGGCAGGATTGGAACGCCAAGCTCCCTCATTTTTTTCTTTGCCGCCATCTTATTACCAAAGAGTGCAATATGCTCCGGCTTTGGACCAATAAATATGATTCCCTGTTTTATGCAGTACTCTGCAAACTCTGGGTTTTCTGATAAAAATCCGTATCCTGGATGGATTGCATCACACTTAGTTTGTTTTGCTAAATCTACTATTCTAAAGTAATTTAAATAAGCTTGGATTGGGTCTCCTGGAATCAGATAAGCTTCGTCAGCTTTTTTAACATAGATACTTTTTGCATCTGCTTCTGAATAGATTGCTACCGTCTTTATTCCAAGCTCTTTACATGCCCTAACTATTCTCGTTGCTATCTCTCCTCTGTTTGCAACAAGGACTTTTTTAATCTCTCTTGGCATTGCCTTCATGTATTCTTTCTTTGAAGAAATTTTTTTAACTGATTTGTAAAGTGGATTATTTTTACTCATACTGAATATCACCTTCCATGTTTTCTATAAATGCTTCATGTAAAGACCTTACTGCAAGCTCTGCATACTTTTCATCTATTAAAACTGATATTTTTATCTCTGACGTTGAGATTGCATATATATTTATACCTTCTCTTGATAAAACTTCAAACATTTTTGCTGCTGTTCCTGCATGGGTTTTCATACCAAGACCAACGATAGAAACTTTTGCGATTTTATCATTTCTTTCAACTTCTTCAGCTCCTATTTCTTGTGCTACTTCTTTTGCTATTTCTTCTGCTACATCTGCATCTGTCTTGTTAACTGTAAATGATATATCAGTAAAACCTTTGTGTGAAACGTTTTGAACTATCATATCAACAACGATGTTTCTATCTCCAAGAGCTCTGAATAACTTAGCTGCAACGCCTGGCTTATCTGGTACCCTTACTACAGTAATTCTTGACTCTTTTAATTCGTGAGATATTCCTCTGACAATCATTTTTTCCATTTCTTCATTCTCCTCCACTATCCAAGTTCCTTCTTCGTCGTTAAAAGATGACCTTACGTGTATTTTAACACCATACTTTGCTCCAAATTCTACAGACCTAATTTGCATAACTTTTGAACCAAGAGATGCCATCTCCATCATCTCTTCATATGATATAACCGGTATTTTTCTTGCATTTTCAACAATTCTTGGGTCTGCTGTAAAAACACCCGGTACATCTGTATAAATCTCGCATACATCAGCTTTTAAAGCTGCAGCTAAAGCAACGGCAGAAGTATCAGAACCACCTCTACCCAGAGTTGTAATATCTCCCCCTTCTGTAACACCTTGAAATCCTGCAACTATAACAACCTTTCCTTCATCCAAATGTTTTCTGATTCTATGTGTATCTATTTTTTTAATTCTCGCCTTTGTATGTACATCATCAGTAATAATTGGAACTTGCCAACCCGTTAAACTTATAGCATCTATTCCAAGCTCTTTTAATGCAATAGCTACCAATCCTATTGCCACCTGCTCACCTGTAGAGACTACCATGTCTTGCTCTCTTGGGTCAGGTCTTGATGATAACTCTCTTGTTAAACCAAGCAGTCTATCTGTCTCACCACTCATAGCAGAAGAAACAACTACGACTTTATTCCCGGCATCTACTGCCTTTTTTATTTTTTTTGCAACATTTTTAATTCTTTCTATATTTCCAACAGATGTTCCGCCATACTTTTGAACTATTAAAGGCAATTAAAGAGACCTCCATACATAAAAATATTTAGTTTATTATAACAAAAGCATTATTTTTTTGCTTAATTATAAATGATGAGAAATGGGTGAGACTATTCTAAAAATCAAAATTGTCATTCTGTAGCTGGCAAAAATCTCCTACTTTTATGAATTTCTAACCTGATATATTTAAATATACCTTGGGTGAGAAATTAGCGGTTTTTATAGAATTTAAAAATGAGATCCTTCGGCCTTAAGGCCTCAGGATGTTCTATGTGGAGTATTAGATTTTATTGTTTTATCTACATTCATTCCACAGCCAAAGAAGAATCTCCTGCTTTGCTAAATACATTCAAGCCAAGCTTAACTTATGATATAATAACTAAAAAATCCATATGAGGACAAGTAATGCTAATAAAGTTTTTTATCAAGCCAAGAAAAGGTGTTCTTGACCCACAAGGTAGAGCAGTTGCAGAAAGTTTAAAATCCTTAGGATTTAATAATGTAAAAGATGTTAAAGTAGGAAAATATATAGAAGTTTACGTAGACAGTACAGACAAAGAAAAAGCCATAGAAGAAGCTAAAGAGATGGCAAAAAAAGCAATCGTCAACGACCTTATAGAAGACTATGAAATACAAGTGGTGGAGTAAAAAATGAGATTTGGAGTTGCTGTATATCCAGGTTCTAACTGTGATTATGACACTTATTACGTAATTAGAGATATTCTAAAAAAGGAAGTTGAATTTATTGATTATAGAGAAACAGATTTATCTAAATACGATTGCGTTATAGTTCCCGGCGGATTTTCTTTCGGAGACTATTTAAGACCTGGAGCAATAGCATCCCACACTCCACTAACTCAAGCATTAAAAGATTTTGCATCAAAAGGAAAGTTTGTAATTGGAATATGCAATGGCTTTCAAATCCTTACAGAAGCCCATTTGCTACCAGGTGCACTACTGCCAAACAATCATGGAAAATTTGTGTGTAAGCATCAATACTTAAAAGTAGAAAATAATGAAACTCCGTTTACAAAAAATTTAAGCAAAAATCAGGTTATAAAGCTTCCTATCGCACATCACGATGGAAACTACTTCGTTGACCCAGAGACTTTAACAGAAATGGAGAAAAACGGACAGATAATTTTAAGATATTGTGATGAAAATGGTATAGTAGATGAGTCTACAAATCCAAATGGCTCAATTGAAAATATAGCGGGTGTTTGCAATAAAGAAAAAAATGTATTTGGACTTATGCCACACCCAGAAAGAGCCTGCGAGTCAATCCTTGGCACAGCAGATGGATTGCTATTGTTAACATCATTAATAAATTAGGAGAAGATAATGACAGATATAGAAAGAAAGAAATTAGAAGAGTTGGTTGCAAAAGTTTTTACGTTAGCATATGAACTTGGGACAAACGTTGATGAACTTTTTAGAGAAGTAAGACAACTTAGATTTGAAACAAAAGATAAAGACTTTGAAGCAGCACTTATAAACTTGGAACATGCATTTTTTATGGTTGCTCAATCAATTAATATTTTGAAAGATCAAACAAGAAATACAATAACTTCAACCAAAAAAATTGCTTAAAGAGAATACCGAGCTAAAAGTAAACATCAAAGGTTTTGAAGTTTTAGATAACGGAGAGATAAAGTATCTTGAAGATATTTTAACTCCTTTAATTCTTGTTGAAAACATCCCAAATTACAAAGAAAATGTTTTTTGGTATAAGATTAGAAATCTATGGGTTTTGGTCGGAAAAATTCCACCGCTTACAATAGAATCCAATGATGTAATCTTGTTCAAAGAAAAAGGAAAGTGGGGACTATTTAAAATCTTAGAAAAAAAAGATAGCATGCTTATCTTAACAGATGGTAAAGGTTTAAGAAAAACAAAAGTAAAAGAAGAAAATCTTACAGAGCTGAATTTGCTTGGTAAAGTATTAAGAGTTCAAAACAAGGTGTAGAGAAATGATAAGAAAAATAATCGTTTTGGTTGTTCTTATTTTAGCCTCTAAATCTTTTGCTAAGGATATACTAAAAGATAAGTTTGGCAATCCTGTAAAGCTTCCAGAAAATAAGTTAATTGTGCTTAATTTTATGGCTTACAGCTGTGGTCATTGTATGGCTGAAATTCCAACCATTAAAAAAGTATTAAGAGAACCGGAATTTAAAAATAATTTTGTTGTGATTGCTTTTGCAATAGATGGAAAACAAAACGATTTCAAAGATCCAGAATTTCCAATCTATGCAAATCATCCGGAGAATCAGGTAAGGTTTCCAATCTTAGGAACACCTACGACTTACATAATAACTCCAAACGGTAAAAAGTTAATTACAATATATGGTGCTTTAACAGAAGAAAATTTTAGAAAGTATTTAAAAGAGGCTTTAAAGAAAGTCCAAAGCGCGCCTGGCAGGATTTGAACCTGCGACCTTCGGCATCGGAAGCCGATGCTCTATCCAGCTAAGCTACAGGCGCATCACTTTATTAAAGATTTTAACAAATTAATATTTACTCTGTCCATATCTCCCTCTTTTGGTGTTTCTAAGATAAAAGGAAGTTTACTAAAATCTTCATCATTTAAAAATATTCTGAAACCCTCTAAGCCAATAAAGCCTTTTCCAATATGTTCATGTCTATCTTTTTTAGAGTTAAAAGGAGCTTTAGAATCATTACAATGTATAACTTTTATCTTTTCTAAAAGATTATAATCTATAAGCTCTTTTTTAAAGCTATTAAATCCTTCGTCGGTGTTTATCTTATACCCGGATGCAAATATATGGCAAGTGTCAAGACAAACGCCTATTTTTTCATCTTCAAAAGGCTTAATTAGTGTATAAACTTCTTCTAATGTTGCTCCAACTTCTCCGGATTGGCCTGCTAACGTTTCAACTAAAAATGTTGTATTTTTTAGATTTAACCTGCTAAATATCTCTTCAAAAGCTCCTAAGATTCTATCTATTGCCTGCTTTTTTGAATTTCCTTTTGACTTTCCTGCATGAATCACGTAATAATCAATTTTTAACTCTTCACAAAGTTCCAGTTCCTGTATTACGCTTTCTATGGATTTTTTGTATAATTCTTCTTCGAAGGATGCTAAATTAAAAAGATACGAAGCATGTACTACTAACGGATGAATTTTATATTCATTTTTCTTTTGTAAAAATCTTTCTTTTTCTTCATCAGTTCTTTCTATCCAAGCCCAAGAGTTCCCCTTTGCATAGACAAATATTCCATGTATGGAAAAATATTTGTCTATACATACCTAACTTGGCGTCAGGCTCTGACAAGGGTTTAGAATACTCTCAAGATAATCCTTAAAGTATGGATTATCTTTTATAATATTCAAGGGAGGACTCTTGCACCCTTTCAGTCTCTCAAGATACCTTTCTACCAGCATCTTGAGGACTTGCTTTTTTGTCAGATACGAATTCCCAAGAGAACTTCTCTTGAGAATATTCTTAGCTCCGTTTACTTGTGCGTTTATTTGTTTTTTGCATGCTTTACATTCAAATTCTTGAGTATCTTTTCTATTTTTCTTATCTATATATCCGCAGCTACTACATTCTTGGCTTGTATAAGCTGGGTTGATTTCTATTACTTCTATGCCGTATAATTCTTGCAGTCTTTGTAGTTTTTGCTTTATATATCTCTTTCCAAAATTCTGCAATAACCTATTCAATCTTTTAGAAAGCTCAGGAGATCTAAAATCTAATCTCTCTACAATAATTCTTTTTGGTTTGTATATTTCTACAATAACGTTTATCAATCTGTTTATCTCATTTTTCAAACAATCTCTTAAATTATCCACATACTTCCTATACTTCTTATCATCTCTTGGCTTTATGTTTCTCTTCTGTAGACTTGCCATTCTTTTTGTTATTTTCCTATCAAAAGCTTTCAAAATATCAAAGAAATTTCTACCAAACAGATCTCCCTTATCTGTTGCAAATAATGGGCTTAGTCCTAAATCAATTGCTATCTCATCAATAGCAGGTATGTATTCTTTCTTTTTCAACTGCTTTATTATTCTAAATTCTATCTTTCCGTCATTTTCAACTACCTGACAATAATTTAAAAACTCTCCTTCTAACTTTTCTGCATATACATTTGCTTTAAGTGGTATGTATATTGGCTTTCCTTTCTCTAATGTAGCTATTTTTAACCAATAATCAAAACTCTTAGCACCGTTTTCTTTTTTCTTGTTTATATCTATTACTTTACCGTCTAAATGCATTGAGATATTATTAAATCTTGGTTTTCTGTTTTTGCTAAGCAGATGCTTAAATATTTTTCTTGCCAACTTCTTGTGAAACTCTAAAACTTTAACCGTTCTTTTTTCTACATCTTTACCTTTTCTCTCATATATCTCTATCTCATCTTTATCATAAACAAGCCAACCTTTGACATTGTTTAGTGCAAGTAGTATTAACTTATCTTCTTTATTTAAGCTTGAATTAAACACGATATTAGCAAACTGATATTGAATATTTGCTATATAGCCGCTTAAAACATCGTAAGTTTGCCATAAACATACATACTTATAAAGCTCTGATAGATAACTTGGAATGTGCTTGACGTTTATTTTCTTTCTATGAAGAAGCTTGCCTGTGCGAAAGAAAATATACCACAGATAATTAGATATATCCTTAGCAGTTTTTCTGTATTCTTTGAGAGTGTTTTTGACTTTCTCTATTTTACTTTTGTTTGCATAATTTACAAATAGATAAGAGCCAAATATTCTATCTTCCGATGTTTTTTCTTTCACTTTACTACTCATTCTTTCTTTGTCTATTACGATAGTTTCATGGTAATACTATAAAACAAAAGTATAAATTTATCAATAGGAAAACATAAAAGAGTATTAAATCAGAGACTAGTTACAAGACCTTGGAGACCTTATAAAAAACTGAATTGATGAAGCTTCTACTTCTTTTCCCCTTTCAAAAACAAGGTCTAAGGATTTTGAAGATGATACATGGGTTCCAATGTTTACCATTTTAATCTAAATACTCCTGTAATAAAAGGATTTGTCCTTTTTTCTATACCAATGGTTGTTTTAGGTCCGTGGCCGCTGTATACGACTGTATCTTCCGGAAGCTCCATCAGTTTTCTTAAAGACTGTTCTAACATCTTTCCATTTCCACCGGGTAAGTCAGTCCTTCCAACGCTTCCTTTAAAAAGCGTATCTCCAACAAATATAATTTTTTCTTTTTTGTTAAAAAAACACACACTGCCCGGTGTATGTCCGGGTGTTTCTATAACCTGAAACTCCAAATTACCAAATTTCAATACATCACCATCTTTTACATCAAAATCAGGAGATGGGCATTTTACAGCTTTTATAATGTAGGCAAAGTTAGGAAAAATTTCATTGTTAATCAAGAATTCATCTTTTTTATTCATGTAGAAAGGAATATTTAATTTTTCTTTTAAATATCCAACTTGACCTACATGGTCCAAATGTCCGTGAGTTGCGAGGATTGCCTTTACATCTAAATCTTTTAGTTCATCTAAAATTAAATCCCCATCAGCTCCCGGGTCAATAACCACCGCATCTTTTGAGTTTTCTTCAAAAACGATAAAACAATTTTCAGCCAACGGTCCTACTGTTAGAGTTTCAACCTTCATAATCTTCCAAACCTTTTAGCCATGGTTCGTAATCTAAAATCTGCTCAAATGTGTAAGGACATTTTCCCGGGAAGTCTTTTTCTGTTGGTAATCTGTCAAAATACTTTTTTGCTAATCGAATATTTTCAGGGTCTTCGAACCATTTAATTAATCTTCTTACAGCATCTTTCCATGCATACTCTATTTCATTGTAAGATTTAACTCTTAATGATGGATATCTATCAAAAAGTCTTAGTATTTCAATTCTTCCATTGTTTATACTTCTAATCCAACTTACACCCATCTTTTCATTTTCTCTAAAATTTTCCCACTTGTAAAGATGTTCCAAGATAACAGCCATAAAGCTAACTACGCTGTCCAAATGTCTATTGCCCATATCCTCAATCTCCTCTAAGAGATGCTCCCAGTCTACCAAATCAAACTGCTTATCTTTCAAAAGCTTAAGATTTTCTTCTACCCATAATACAAAGTCTTTATCGTAAAGCTTTTTTAATTCTTCTTTGTTAATTTGAGTAATCATTTTTACTCCTCCAGGTCTTTTAGCCATGGCTCGTAATCTAAAATCTGCTCAAATGTGTAAGGACATTTTCCCGGGAAGTCTTTTTCTGTTGGTATTCTGCCAAAGTATTTTTTAGCTAAATGAATATTTTCAGGGTCTTTGAACCAAGAGATAAGCTCTAAAATTGCATCATTCCATGCGTTTTCTAATTCAAATTGCGCTTTCACTTTTAAAGATGGATATTTTCTAAACAGCTTGTATATGCCAGTTCTTGAGTTTATTATGCTTTTTATCCAGCCGTTTCCCATCTTTTCATTTTCTCTAAAATTTTCCCACTTGTAAAGATGTTCCAAGATAACAGCCATAAAGCTAACTACGCTGTCCAAATGTCTATTACCCATATCCTCAATCTCCTCTAAGAGATGCTCCCAGTCTACCAAATCAAACTGCTTATCTTTCAAAAGCTTAAGATTTTCTTCTACCCATAATACAAAGTCTTTATCGTAAAGCTTTTTTAATTCTTCTTTGTTAATTACTTGTGTTAGCATAGATAAACACCTCACTTAATTTTTGCACTATGTAATTAAAATTTGGCATAGATTTTAAAAAATCAACATTAAATTAAAGAGTGTTCCATAATTTTTGTAAGCTTATTTTTCTTGTCATCTGAGCAAAGCAAAGAATCTCCTTTTTACTACTCTTTCTTTTGCGCTCTTTTTTAATTAAAAATTAAAAACAAACCTATTTTACGCATATATTATACAACTTAATGGAATTTTAGAACACCCTCCATGCTTTTATTGAATTTCTTGCCCTACTTATGAGACTGTTCCAAAAATCAATATTGTCATTCTGCAGCCGGCGAAGAATCTCAATCTTTTATTGAATTTCTCGCTCGATATGTATAAAATTGTATTAAAGGAATTCTAAAAGGAGAAATTCGTGATTACTTTTAGAGTTTGTCCGCATGATACAAAAGAAGGATTAAAAAAGTGGTTTAAAATCTCAGATAAAATAAAGCAAATTTTTAACCAAGAAGTAGATTTTAAACCTTATAAAAACTTCTACGAAGAAGAAGCATTAATATTAATAGATAATTTTAAACCAGATATATATTATGCAAGCTTTGATGTTGCTTTAATTCTTTTACAAAAAAATTACAAACTTATAGGAAGATTTAAAGGTCATTACGATAAATTTCTTTTAGTTAGTTTAAATAATCAAAAGGATTTCCAAAATATAGCAATAGTTGATAAACTTAGTTCTTATTGTGTTTTAAACAAAACAGGTCTTTATACTAAAGAGGTTATTTTATATGAATCTCTTGATGAAGTCATAAATTCTTTATTAAACGGAAAAACTGATGCTGGAGTAATACTTAAGGAATATTGCGATGAATTAAGTCAAGAAATTAAAGATAAGCTGAAAATCATAGAAGAAATAGATTTGGATATAAGCCATTACTTTTTGGTATCAGAAGAATTTTATGAAAAGAGTTCCTTTAATATAATTACATTTATCCAAGAGTTAGATTTACAAGAGATTTCTCAAGACAAAATTGATAAACTTAAAGAATATCATGAGCTTGGAAAAATAGCTAGGGATTTAATAATACAAAGGATTCTTGTAGAAAGCTTAAAAGATGTTAATCAGCTAATTATATCTGTAGAAACAGAAGAAGAATTATTTAAAAGAACATGTGAAAGCCTTGTAGAAAAAAATCATTTTAAGTTTGCCTGGGTCGGAAAGAGAGAAGGAGACTTTATTAAGCCAGTATGTAAGTATGGTGAAGACGATGGATATGTAGATAATTTAGCTGTAAGTGTTAGAGAAGACCTGCCAGAAGGAAGATGTCCAACGGGAAGAGCTTACAGAGAAAATAGAATTATTATAAATGAAAATACACTAACGTCAGAATTTATGACTCCATGGAAAAATGAGCTTCTAAAAAGAGATATATATTCATCATTGACAATTCCAGTAGAAAAAAATGGAGAAGTTTATTGTGTAATTACTATCTATTCAACAAAGCCATTTATATTCAACAAAGAATTTCTACCTTTATTTGAAGAAATTAGAAAAGACATATCTTTTGCTTTAAATAAAATAGAAAAAGATAAAGAAAACATACTTTTAAGAAAGGCTATAGATAATTCAAAAATGTGGCTTGTAACTACTGATTCGGATGGAACAATAGAGTATGTAAATCAATATGTTGTAGATTTGACAGGATACACAAAAGAAGAAATAATTGGCAAAAATCCAAGAATATTTAAATCTGAAATGCAGGATGCGAAGTTTTACAAAGAATTATGGGATACCATATTGTCGGGCAAACCATTTTCAGCAGTATTTATAAATAAAACAAAAGACGGAAGACTAATTCATATAGACCAAACTATCTATCCAATTAAGTTAAAAGATGGAGCACTTAAATTTGTTTCCGTTGGAAAAGATATAACACAAGAGAAGATGCTTTCAGAAGAAATAGAAAAATATAAATACTGTGATAGCTTAACCGGGCTTCCAAATTTTATATCATTTAAAATTCAAGCTTCAGAAATGATTAAAAACAAACTATACAAAAAATTTGGATTAATATTGATAGATATTTATAACATGTCTGTAATTAATGCTTCTTATGGATTGGAAACAGGTAATGAAATTTTAAAAGAAGTAGCAAAAAATCTAAAAAAAGAATTTCCAGATGGATATATAGCCAGAATTGGAAATGATGAGTTTGCAATACTTATTCCAAATATAAAAAACGAGTCAATGCTTATTTATAAGATTAGAGATGCTTTAGATAGAGATTTAGATACTTCCAAAGGCAAAATTCATATTTCCTACAACGCTT
Source organism: Sulfurihydrogenibium sp. (assembly GCF_028276765.1). Lineage (NCBI taxonomy): Bacteria > Pseudomonadati > Aquificota > Aquificia > Aquificales > Hydrogenothermaceae > Sulfurihydrogenibium > Sulfurihydrogenibium sp. The sequence continues at coordinate 44,181 of NZ_JAPYVU010000001.1, read as the reverse complement.
CAATTGTCTTGTACAATGAGGATGGTCAAACATTTGAAGAGCTTTATAATAATGCCGTTCTTAATTTAAACACAGCTAAAGAAGAAGGAGAAAATGTAATAAAATTCTATGAACCGCAGTTAAATAAAAAATTAGAAGAATATTTAGAAGAATATTTGGAAGCTGAAAAGATTATAGAAAAAGCATTTGAGAAGAAATTATTTAAATTTTACTTCCAGCCATACTTTAAATTAGAAGACTTTTCATTAGCAGGATTTGAATCGTTAATCAGGATAGTGGATGAAGATGGAACTGTTTATCCACCTATAAAGTTTATAGATTATCTTGAAAACAGTAAATATATCACAAAATTTGAAGAATGGGCTTTAGAAGAAGTTTCTCAAAAGATAAAAAAATTTAACTCTTTGAATGATAAAAAAGATATAACAATATCCCTAAACCTATCACCAAAAGGACTGCTTGAATACTCATTAAACTTAACATCAGATGAACTATCAGATAAAAGCTTTATTGAAAGGTTAAAATCTCTGCCGGTTGAGGTTCAGAATAACTTAGTAATAGAAATCACAGAAAGAAATGTCATAAAAGATATAGAAAAATCTAAGAAGATATTTAAAGACATTAAAGATTTAAACAAAAACATAAAAATAGCGATAGATGACTTTGGAACGGGATACTCATCTTTAACATATTTAAGAGATTTAGCTATTGATATACTAAAAATAGACATGTCTTTTGTAAGGAATATTGCAAGAAGTAAACAAGACTTATCATTAGTAAAATTCATAATTGGATTAGCTAAAGATCTTGGATTAAAAACAATAGCTGAAGGTGTAGAAACAGAGGAGCAGGTAAAACTCTTATCTTTACTTGGAGCTGATTATCTACAAGGATTTTACTTTGCAAAACCAATGCCAGAAGAAGAAGCTATTAAGTTAATTATGGAGAAATACAGTTAAAGAGAAAAGACGAAATGATAAGTGATATATAAGATGACAAGGAACGACCCAACGGTGTCATTCTGCAGCCGGCGAAGAATCTCCTATTTTTCAAAAAAACATTAAAAAATGAGATCCTTCACTACGTTCAGGATGACGAGGATTTGAAATACTTTCTCACATTTCACATTTCTTATGCTATAATATTTTTTTAAAATTTTTCAGCGGAGGAAGAATTATGCACCAATTAATTAGAGAAATTGAACAAAGATATTTACCACAAGACATTCCTGAATTTAAAGTAGGAGATACTGTAAGACTTCACCTAAAAGTTAAAGAAGGTGAAAAAGAAAGAACACAGATTTTTGAAGGTTTAGTAATAAGAGTTAGAGGTAGCGGAACGGGGAAAACTTTTACAGTTAGAAAAGTTTCTTACGGCGTTGGAATGGAAAGAATTTTTCCAATAGCATGTCCATCTATTCAAAAAATAGAAGTGGTTAAACGCGGTAAAGTTAGAAGAGCTAAACTCTACTACATCAGAAATCTCAAAGGTAAAGCTGCTAAAATTAAAGAGCTTAAAGAATGGGAAATCAAGAAAAGACAAGCAGAATCTCAAGCTTCTAAAGAAAATAATGGATAATGTTGAAAAAGAGCTTTTTAGTCAAGGTTATGAAAAAATTGTCGGTATAGATGAAGCAGGAAGGGGACCGTTAGCCGGTCCTCTTGTTATTGCATCAGTCATTTTTCCTAAGCATCAAAAACCATTCATACATAATGATTCAAAAAGTCTTTCAGAAAAAGAAAGAGAGTATCTCTTTGAAAAAATTCACGATTACGCTGAAGAAATAAATATTACCATCGTAGAAAATACAGAAATAGATAAGCTTGGCATATCAAATGCTGCAAAAATATACATGGAAAACAATCTAAAATCTTTAAAATCAAAATGGGATATAGCTTTAGTTGATTTTGTAAAATTAGATGAAAGTATAAATCATCTACCTTTAATCAAAGGAGATGAAATATCTCATACAATAGCGGCAGCAAGCATCATCGCAAAAGTAGTTAGAGATAGAATAATGATTGAGTATAAAGAAAAATATCCTAACTTCTCTTTTGATAAACATAAAGGTTATGCAACCAAACAACATTACCAAGAGATAAAGAAATTCGGCATTACTCCAATCCATAGAAGAAGCTTTAATCTTGGAGTTAATGATGATTAAAGATATTATAAAAAAACTTACAGAAAGACAAGACTTAACAAAAGAAGAGATGACCTATCTTTTTGATAATTTAATGGAAGGTAATCTAACCGATGCACAGATTGGAGCTGTTTTAATCGGCTTGAAGATGAAAGGAGAATCTGTTATTGAAATAGAAACAGCGGCAAGAATTATGAAGGAAAAAGCTGTTAAAGTTGTGGTTAAAGATAAAAGTAAACTTGTTGATACATGCGGAACAGGTGGAGATAGATTAAACACTTTTAACGTGTCTACAATATCGGCGTTCGTTGTGGCAGCAGCAGGTGGTAAAGTTGCAAAGCATGGCAACAGGTCTATCTCTTCAAAATGCGGAAGTGCAGATATAATGGAAGCTTTGGGAATAAAAATAGAGCTTACTGCGGAAGAAGTTTCAAGACAGATTGAAGAGATAGGTCTTGGTTTTATGTTTGCTCCGTTGTTCCATCCATCAATGAAAAATGTAATAAAACAAAGAAGAGAGATAGGCGTTAGGACAATTTTTAACATTCTTGGACCACTTTCAAATCCGGCTGATGCAAATTATCAAGTGATGGGTGTATATGATAAATCCTTAGTTGAACCGCTAACAAAAGTCTTACAAAACCTTGGAGTAAAAAAAGCTTACATCGTCCATGGATTAGATGGGTTAGATGAAGTGTCCATCACAGCAGAAACTTATGTTGGAGAAATTAATGAATCTGATATAAACTTTTATACAGTAAAACCGGAAGATTTTGGATTAAAAAGAGCTGAAATTTTTGAAATTCAAGGTGGAGATGTAGAGTGTAATAAAGAGATTGCTTTAAGTATTTTACAAGGCAAAGATTATTCTTCAAAAACAGATTTTGTGGCTTTAAATTCAGCATTTGCTTTAAAAGTTATAGGTCTTGTAGATTCTATAAAAGATGGAATAGATTTGGCAAAAGAGACTATATATAATAAAAAAGGCTATGAAGTTCTTGAAAAATTAAGAAATTTCTCATAAAGGGGGATTGATATGGTTTTAGAAGGAAAGTTAGCATTTGTAACAGGAGCAAGCAGAGGAATTGGAAGAGCAATAGCTTTAAAATTGGCTTCTATGGGAGCAGATGTAATTATTAATTACTATAAAAACAAAGAAAAGGCTGAAGAAGTCAAACAAGAGATAGAAAAGCTTGGAAGAAAGTCTTATATAGTTCAAGGAGATTTTGGAGTTAAGGAAGAGATTGACAGAGTATTTGATGAAATCACAGAAAAATTTGGCTACTTAGATATTTTTGTAAGCAACGCAGTAGCATCAGGAAGAGAAGTAATCGGTGGTTTTGCACCATTTTTAAGACTCAAAGAAAAAGGCACTTTGAGAATATACAACATAACAACCTTTGGTTTTATATGGTCTTCTCAAAGAGCCGTTAAGCTTATGGAAGGAAGAGAAGGAAAGATTATAGCTATTTCATCAACCGGGACAAGAGACTATATGCCAAATTATGCAATACACGGTTCAGCAAAGGCAGCATTAGAAACACTTGTTAGATACTTAGCAGTAGAAGTTGGTCCAATGGGAATTAATGTAAACTGTGTATCCGGTGGACCAATAGATACAGAAGCAATCCAGCTTTTTCCAAACTATGAGGAAGTTAAAGAGGGAACAATCAAGCTAACGCCACTTGGTAGAATGGGGCAGCCGGAGGATATAGCCGGTGTAGTTGGATTTTTATGCACTCCGGATGCAAGATGGATACAAGGTCAAACAATAGTAGTTGACGGTGGATTATCTTTAGTTAGGGGTGGAAGGTAAGTGATTAGGTGAGAAAATGAAAAATCATTTTTTATCATTCTGAAGCCGGCAGAGAACTTTACATTTTTTTATATATCACATTCCACTTTACAATGCTTTTTATATCTCACCTTTATAAGGAAATGTGATGCTTAAGTTAAAAAGAAAAAGATTAAATCATAAAACATTTGTAAAAAGATTCAAACTGTTTTTATACAATCTTTTAGAAAATGATAGAAATTCTCTAAATCATATCTATTCTATCTTTGCAATTTTTTTAGTTTTAACATCCTCAATCACGGTTTTTCTATTAATATCTCCAAAAAGTGAAAGACTTCCTCATGATTTACATACTTTTCTTATAGACTTTGACGAGTTTGCTTTATTTTTCTTTTTGTTTGAATACATACTTAGATGGTGGGTTGTTTCTGATTTTACAGAAGATTTTAAAGATTATTTAACTGAACATAAACAAAGAAATTTAAAAGTATATTTTGATGCCTTTTTATATGCCTTAAAGCCAAAGCTTAAGTGGATGATAAAGCCTTATTCAATCATAGACCTACTCGCAATACTGCCAATCATAAGACCTTTAAGAATGCTTAGGATATTCCAGCTAATTAGACTACTAAAACTTTTAAGATACTCTTCTGTATTTAGAAATTTCTTTTTTGCGTTTAAAGAAAACAGCTTTGTCTTTACATTTACTTTTTCAAGTTTATTTGTAAATATCATTTTCTTCTCTTTTTTAACATACATCTATGAACATAACGCAGGAAATGAAAATTTTGACAGCATCTGGGGAGCCATTTACTGGGGCATCATAACATCCTTTACAGTTGGATATGGAGATATAGTTCCTATTTCTGATGTAGGAAAGATTGCAGCATCTTTAATGGTAATTATTAATGTTATTTTAGTATCAGTTTTAACAGCTGGTTTTTCTGTTTCATTTATAAATAAACTTTTAGAGTTGAAGGAAGGGGAGATAGTCATGAGAGATTTAAAAGACCACATAGTTATTTGTGGATACAATGAAACATCTGAAGAAATCCTTGAAAAAATAATGGAAAGTGATATAGATAAAGAAAAACCTGTTGTGCTTTTAACAAACTATGATAAAAAAGACTTGGGAATTGACCTATCAAAGTATATCCTTTATAAAAAAGGAGATTTTATCTTAGAAAAAAATCTTTTAGATGTTGGAATAGAAAATGCTTCAGATGTAATCATCGTCGGTGAAAAGCTACCAAATCTATCTGAGAGAGACATAGATGCAAGAACAGCTTTAGCAGGTATGCTTATTAGAACGCTTAATCCAACAGTAAAACTTTATATAGAAGTTCTTTTAGATGAAGACGCAGAAATTTTTAAAAAACGAGTTGGAGCAAGGGAAGTTTTGATTCATGGTCAGATAGTAGGAAAGATAATGTTTTCAAGTTTACTAAATCCGGGTGCAACAAGCTTGATAGAAACGTTATTAGATGTAGAGACAGGAATTCAAAAAGTAAAAGTTAGAGAACTTGGAAGTTATAAAACTTTCGGAGAGATTATAAAAATTGTTAGAAAAGATGGCTATTTACCGATTGCAGTAGAAAGAAGTAAAAAAATAATTTTAAATCCGGAAGATGATTTTGAAATTCAAGAAAACGATGCAATATTTTTAATACCAAAAGGCGAATCTCAATGAAAAACATAATCATCACTAGAGAAGCGTCAGGTTTTGAAGAGGTAAAAGATTTATTCATAAATGCAGGATTTAATCCTATATCTTTTCCATTAATCAGATTTGAGCCGGTAGAAATTAAAAATTTTAATCTTGAAGATTACGAATATTTAATCTTTACAAGTAAAAATGCAGTCAGGTATTTCTTTTCTCAAATTCCAAAGATTGATAAAAAAATCATAGCTGTTGGAGAAAAAACAGCAAAATACTTGGAAAATCTTGGATATAAAGATATAATCGTTCCAGAAGTCTACAGTGCAGAAGGACTTAAAGTATATTTTGAAAAAAACATAGATACATTTAAAGATAAAAAAATGGCTTTAATAAGAGCATCAGAAGGAATGGACACGCTTTTAAACAGCAATTTTAAGATAGACCTTATTCCAGTGTATGAAACGAAGCTAAACGTTCCTGAAAATGTTGACAACATAAAGTCGTTAATAGAGGATGAAAAGATTTATGCAATAGCATTTTCAAGTCCCTCAACTTTTAAAGGTTTTTTAAATATTTTTAAAGAAGAATCAAAAAAACTTTTAGACAAAATGCTAACTGTTGCTATTGGAAAAACTACAAAAAATTTTATAGAAAGTCAAGGATTTAAAGTTGATGTAGTGCCTGACAAATTTACATTTGAAGAGATTGTAAAGAAGTTAAAAGTGATGGGTAAGGATTGATTTAAGTAATGAAATTGCTTGTAAAAATCAACATCATCCCTGTAGTCGGCAAAAAATCTCTATCTTTTAGAGTCTGTTCCAAAATTTTTGTAAATTTGCCTTTGCCCGTTATCCTGAAGCCAAAGACCCAAGGATCTCTTTTTTGATTTTTTTGACTTAAAAAGAAAAATAGGAGATTCTCCGCACAGCTGCAAATGACAACGTTGAGTTTTAGAACAACCTCAGAGAAAAATATCAGCAGCTATAACATAAGAGACCTTAGCTCATCATCTTTTATTAAAGACAAATCAAATCGTTGTCTTTTAAATCTTTGAGATTTAATAATATGGCTCAAATTTTCTTTAGATTCAAGTAAGTTCTCATTTATTATTACGTAGTCATACTCTTTCCAGTGAGGAATTTCTCTTTTTGCTGTTTCTAATCTTTTTTGTATTTCTTCTTCACTCTCTCCCCTTATTCTCATTCTACTTTCAAGCTCTTTTAAAGATGGAGGAAGAATAAATACTGAAACAGCCTCGGGAATGACTGATTTTATCTGCTTCATTCCTTGAACATCTATCACTAAAATTACATCAAAACCTTGATTTAGAAGCTCAAACGTCTCTTTTTTGGGTGTGCCGTAATAATTTCCATGAACGATTGCATATTCTAAAAAAACATTCTCTTTGATCATTAATTCAAAAACTTCTTTAGTAACAAAGACATAATCAACACCATCTATTTCATTTTTTCTTTTCTTCCTTGTTGTATAAGTAATAACTCTCTTTAACTTTTCATCTTCTTCAAGCAAAAGATTTGTCAAAGTGGTTTTTCCGGCTCCGGCAGGAGACGAGATGATAAAAAGCTCACCCCTTATCATCTAACTCCCACGCTCATAATAAGTATTGATGTTAAAATATTAGAAATGTCCCAAAATAAGGTTGGGTATATTCCAAGTATTAAAACAACTATTGCAAGAAATCCAATAGTAAACTTCTCAGAAACAGTTAAATTAAATTTTCCTTCTATTACAGGTTCATACATATACATATAAGCAACAACTTTCAAGTAGTATCCAGCTGATATCACACTTGTAATAACAAGAACTACCGCAAGCCACCAAACATTTGATGATATTAAAGCCATAAATACACCAAATTTACCCATAAAACCAACTGTTGGTGGAATTCCAAGCATAGAAAACATATAAATCAACATGAATAACGCCATTATTGGATGTTTTTTTGCAAGACCTTTAAAGTTATCAATGTCATTAGTCCATCTGCTGTCTTTTTCAAAAGCTGATAAAAATATAAATCCACCAATTGCCATAAACATATACACTAAAGAATAAAATATTAAGGCTGTAAAGCCCATTCCATTTGGGGAAGCTAAGGCAGCTAAGATATACCCTGTATGTGCAATGGAAGAATATGCAAGCATTCTTTTAACATTTTTCTGTCTTAAAGCGATGATATTCCCAACGATCATTGACGCTGCTGCTAAAATTGCCCAAGCATAAGACCATATACTATTAACAAGTGGAAAAGCTTCCACCATAACTCTTAAAATTAATGCATACGTTGCAACTTTTGAAATACTTGCAAGAAATGCAGTAATTGGCGTTGGTGCAGCTTCGTAAGCGTCGGGCGTCCAGAAATGAAGTGGTACAGCAGATGCTTTTAATGCAAGACCTAAAATTAAAAGTACTAAACCAGCTGTTAAACCTATATCAGCTTTATCCTGAACTTCATTAAAAATTCTTGCAAAATCAAAACTTCCGGTTTTTCCATATAAAAGTGCAATTGCATAACTAATTACAGCAGTACCTGCACCACCAATGATTAAATATTTAAATGCACCTTCCTTAGATTTATAATCCTTCCTCCAAAGACCAACTAAAATGTATATAGAGACAGACATTAGCTCTAAGCCAATATAGAAGCTTACAAGGTTTGGAGAAGAAACCATTATCATCATTCCAAGTAGTGAAAATAGAATTAGGTAATAGTATTCACCGTAAGATGTTTTCTTACTATCGACATACGACTGCAAGTTAATGATGATCAAAATAGTTGAGATTAGTAAGAAAAATTTAAATACTAAGGAAAAACTATCTACAATATATAATCCATAAAGAGTGACTGCACCTTCTGTAATAGTCAGTGTAGATAAAGTAGCTAAGGAAAGACCTAATACTGAAGTTATAAGAAGAATATTTCTATTTTTTGTAAATAATTCTAAAACAAAAACTAATATAGCAGTTGCTAAAACAATTATTTCTGGAAGCAAAACATTAAAATTTGGAACTCCAAAACCTGACGCGATTTGCTGAACAATAGTCATTTCGATTACCCTCCTACTATCTTGTGTAAAATAAATTGGGTAGTGTTATTAATTAGATTAATCCACCAATTAGGGTATATACCAATTACGAACATAAATACCACAAATGGTAAGAAAGACCAAAGTTCTGCTGTGTTTAAATCTTTTAGCTTTGAGTACTCTCTTATTTTTTCTTCAGAAAGCAACTCCTCTTCAAACATTGTTTTCTTGTATAACCATAATGTGTATGCAGCACCTACTACTAAGCTAAGACCAGCTAAAACAGCGGTTAAGATGCTAACTTTGAATGTTCCAAGCAGTGATAAAAACTCACCTACAAACCCAGATAATCCTGGTAGTCCTGCCGAAGCCATTGCTGATATCATAAATAACGTTGCAAAAACCGGAACAAATTTTGCCATTCCGCCGAGGTCTTTCATTTCATAGCTATGAAGTCTTTCATAAATAAATCCTGCTGCCAAGAATAGCGCTCCTGATGTTAAACCGTGAGAAATCATAGTGATTATGGCACCGTTTACACCCTCAGGATTTAATGCAAATGTACCCATTGTTACAAAACCCATGTGTGATACAGAAGAGTATGCAATAAGCCTTTTTATATGTGTTTGAGCTATTGCCATCATTGCAGTATAAATAATAGCTATTACACTTAAAGCAAAGATTACCGGCATAAAATATTTAGATGCTTCGGGGAACCATGGAAGACTAAATCTTACAAACCCATAAGTACCCATTTTTAACAAAACTGCTGCAAGTATTACAGAGCCTGCTGTTGGAGCTTGAACGTGTGCAGCCGGAAGCCATGTATGGAATGGCCACATAGGAACTTTGATAGCAAAACCAAGAGCAAGAAGTAAGAAAAAGATTAATTCAAGGTTAAAAGGCAAGTGTAATTTTAATAAATCAAAATAGCTTGTAGAAAGTATATTGTTTTCCATGTAGTTGTAAATATACATTCCAATTACGCCAATAAGAAGAAAAAGAGAGCCAAAGAATGTGTATATAAAGAATTTAGTTGCTGCATAAATTCTCTCAGCATAACCCCAAACACCAATGATTAAAAACATCGGAATTAGCATAACTTCCCAAAAAACATAAAACGCAACAAGGTCAAATGCAACAAATACACCAATACAAGCTGCTTCAAGAATTAAAAATGCTATAAAGTACTCTTTTATTCTTTTCTCTATATTTGTGCTCCATACAAAAGCAGCAACAAAAGATAGAGCTGTTAGCCAAACAAGAGTTAAACTTAGAGCATCAACTCCAACTTCGTAGCTTATTCCAAACTGTGGAATCCATGCATACTTTTCATAAAATTGAATTTTATAACCTGTCGGGTCGTATGTTAAAAGCATATAAGAAGATATTATAAAAACTATTATTGACGTTATAATACTAATCGGCTTAGCAAGTTTTTCGTTTGCAAAAAATACTATAAATGAGGCTAAAATTGGAATGATTATGCTGATGCTTATTAGTGGAATGTCAGCCCTTACAAACTCTACTGTCATTTTCTACCTCCTCCTACTTCAAAAACAAGAATAGGGATAAAAAGATTACTACGCCTATTAACATCTGAATTACGTATCCACTAATTCTTCCCATCTGTGTTTTTCTAAATATATCACTTGCAAAAAGTGAAGTTTTTCCAGAACCATCAACAATTCCGTCAATGATAATTTTATCACCAATAAACCACATCACCTTAGAAAGTTTATAATAACCATATACAAAGATTGCGTAGTAAATCTTGTCAAAGAACCATCTGTTGTAGAAAAGAATGTATAAAGGCTTAAACATTTCTCCAATTTTAACTGGGTCAATTTTTCTAATTTGATAGATTATATATGCAGTAAATATGCCGGCTAAAGCAGTTGCCAACAATAGTATTCCTAAGAAAGATGTTAAGGAGTGTCCTAAAAATTCAAAAGCATTTGCCTCTATATGGACATGGTGAGACCTGCTCAATCCTTCATTAACCAATGCTTTCACCTCTGGAGATAAGAAAGGCATATGTGCAGGGTCTAATGATGGTTTTAGGAAGTTTATAAAGAACTCTCTAAAGAAACCAAGAATAACTGTTGCAGTTGCTAACACGATCAATGGAATTGTCATATTTGGCGGTGATTCATGAACATGCTCTCTAATATGAGGGTCTAATCTGTCTCCGTCAAAGAAAGTAAGGAAGAACAATCTAAATATGTAGAATGCAGTCAAGAAAGCTCCAAGCCACAAGAACGTAAACGCAAAAGTATTAATTTCGTAAGCACCTTCAATGATTGGGTCTTTACTGAAAAATCCCACAAATGGAGGTATACCTGCTAATGCAAGAGAACCAATTAAAAATGTTCCCATTGTGATAGGCATCAATCTTCCAATTTGACCCATTTTTTGAACGTCTAGCAGGTGGTGAAGAGCTATTAAAACGCTACCTGAACCTAAGAAAAGTAATGCTTTGAATACCGCGTGGGATGTAAGATGAAACATACCTTCACTGAATAAACCTAAACCTTCAGCAGCAAACATATAACCAAGCTGTGATAATGTTGAGTATGCAATGATTCTTTTAATATCATTTTGAACAAGTCCCATAGTAGCTGCAAGGAATGCAGACATCGTACCTATGAATAAAACTGTATCTAATGCAATTTCTGAAGATGCAAAGACTGGCATTAGTCTTGCAACCATGTAAACACCGGCTGCAACCATCGTAGCAGCGTGAATTAATGCAGAAACTGGAGTTGGACCTTCCATCGCATTTGGAAGCCATATATGCAATGGAATCTGTGCAGATTTACCAACAGCACCACCAAATAATAACAACGCTATAGCAGTGACGATTATATAGTCCGCTCCATGTAATTTATTAAAAATTTGCAAATAGTCTAAGGTTCCAAATGTTGTAAATGCAAGCAATATTCCAAGTAAGAATAGCCAGTCACCAACCCTGTTAACAACAAACGATTCCATAGCAGCGTTCGCCGCAGATTTTTTATAATGCCAAAAACCAATTAATAAGTATGATGCTAAACCAACACCTTCCCATCCGAAGAATAACTGAACCAAATTGTCAGAAAGTGTAAGCATAAGCATCATAAATACGAATAATGATAAATATGCAAAGAATCTTGGATAAGATTCGTCACCTTTCATATAACCGGTTGCGAATATAAAAATAAAGGTTGATACACATGTAACGACACAGGTCATTAAAGCCGAAAGTGGGTCCCAAAATATACTAACAGATATTGAGTAGTCACCGATAGTAAGCCAGTTAAAAAGCTTTAAATCATAATACTTTCCAGATCCGGCAACATCAATAAAACCTTTTACTGATGCTATCGCTGAGATGGCAACTGCTATAACAGCAACGATTCCGGATAATGGTTCTTTTAAAAACTTATAACCAAAAAGTCCTATGATTATAAATGCTATAAGAGGTGAAAACGGTATAATCCATAAGTACTCCATGCTACTACCCCTTTAACTCTGTTAGTTTTTCTACATCAACGTCTTTTTTCATTCTGTAGATTGCCATTATTAAGCCAAGACCTATCGCCGCTTCAGCAGCTGCTATAGTCAAAATAAAAAATACAAATACTTGACCTACCACTTCGTGAAGTTTCATGTCAAAGGCAACAAATGCTATATTTACTGCGTTTAGCATAAGCTCTGTTGATAATAGCATCGCAATAATATTTTTTCTAACTATTACACCAATAAAACCAAGAACCATAAGAAGTCCGCTTAAAGCTACGTAGTATTCAAATGGTACCATTACTGCCCTCCTTCTTCATCTTCAACTATATCTTTTCTTCCAAGTAATATAGCACCAATCATCGCAACAAGAAGAATTAAAGAGGCAACTTCAAATGGAAAGAGATATTTAGTAAATAAAAGGGATGCCACAGCTTTTGCATTGGATATTTTTGTAAAAATATCCGGAGAGAATATGCCTTTATTAGATGTCCATAAACCATAAACAGATACATAGGCAAGCTCTAAGAATAGAATAAATCCAAATGGAAGAGAAAGTAAAGTATATTTTGGGTCTATAGCTTGACCTTTATACTGCGGTACTGTTGATATCACAAGAACATAGAAAACAACTATTGCTACCGCGTAGATTAAGATCTGGAGTGCTCCTACAAGCTCTGCTCCAAGGTTAAAAAATAGCCCTGAAATTGCTATTAATGTCGAGATTAATGACAGTACAGCGTAAACAATATTTCTAAAGAAAACAACACCTATGGCTGATATAACTGCTATTGTAGATAAAACCCAAAAAGCCACTGCACTTAACTCCATTTGACTTGCCCCCATAACTTAATTCTTTCTGAGTCATCAATCCATATTCTATCCGGTTCTTTCAATCTTCTTCTATCAAAATCTTTTCCTCTTTCGCTCATATCTTCCATATGAATTACGCAATTTTTTCTTTGATACTGTGCCATTTCGTATATATCTGTCATAATTAAACAGTCTACCGGACATGCATCAACGCACAATCCACAGTATAGACAGTTTAATAAGTTCATTTCAAATTTTTTAACCTTTTTCTTTCCGTTTGGAAGTTGCTCTGCTTCTATAACAAACAATGAAGGCATTGGGCATGCTTGCTGACACATATAACAGGCAACACATCTGCTTTCACCTGTTTCAATATCCATAAATTTTTCTAATACGCTAAAAGATGGCGGTTCATTTCCATCTTTTACTCTATGAGCATGTACACCTCTAAATCTTTTTGGAGGAGTCAATTTCTCAAAAGGATATTTAGTTGTAATTGTTTTTTGCAATAAGTTTTTAAAAGTTACTTTTAAACCTTTAATAAAATCGATGAAAAATATTTTTTCCCATATGCTTAAGCTTGGTCTTTCTAAATACTTTATTTTAACCATTTTAGCCCTTGATTAAAATTATTATCGCAGTGATAAAAATATTTAATAATGACAATGGAAGCATTACTTTCCAAGCAATTTCAGTAATTTGGTCTACTCTGTATCTTGGAAGCGTCCAATGCACCCATAGGAAGAACATAAACATCATAAATACTTTTAAGAAGAACCATATAAATGGTGATATTGGTCCAAAGATTTCAGGACCTTTCCAGCCACCAAAGAAGAGAATTACAGCTATGGCACTAAGTACAAAAGTACCTATATACCATTCCGCCAATGGAAATAGACCGAACTTCATTCCTGAATATTCTGTGTTGTATCCTGATACTAGCTCTGCTTCTGCTTCTTGAACGTCAAACGGCGTTCTTCCTGTCTCCGCCAATATGGCAAAAAGAATAACAATAAACGCAATTGGCTGATACCAGATAAACGCACCAAAAAATCCATCTTGAGCGTATACTATCTCTTTAAGAGAAAAAGAGCCAGCCATCATAATTGGTCCAACCATAGCAAATCCAAGAGCAACTTCATAACCTATCAATACAGCAGCCTTTCTAAGACCACCTATCATTGGATATTTACTATTTGAAGCCCAGCCGGCAAAGATGACTCCATAAATGCTTATACTACCAAATGCAAGGGCAAGGATTAATCCGATGTTTAGGTCTGTAATATATGGCTTTATTTCAAATCCAAAGATCTGTATAGGCTTGCCAAATGGAATAACCGCAAGTATCATGATAGCCGGAACGAATGCCATAAGTGAAGCAAGGTAAAATAAAACTTTATCAACATTATTTGGAACTAAATCTTCTTTTGTTAAAACTTTAAGAGCATCTGCTATTGGCTGAAGAAGCCCATGAAATCCTACATGGAGAGGTCCCGGTCTTTGCTGAACATGACCTGCAAATTTTCTTTCAATAAGAGTTAAATATGCTGCTGCTAAAAACATTCCAACAACAAAGACAAGAGATTTAATCGTTAGGCCTATTATCGTTCCAAGCATCTCCATATGCAAAACCTCATCCTTGCAATTTTGTTAAATTATATTAACACATTACTACATAAAATTAAACACTGTTTTATTTTAAAAAGTCAAAAATTTATTTAAGGTCTTGATAAATAACTTTTAATCTTTGCTAAAATGTTGAATTTTTTAGTTAATCTGTTTTCTAAAGCTTTTCATTCAACCTTAAGGACTTCGTTTGTTTAAGGTTTATAAAAACCACCAATTTCTCATTCAGAGTATGATTTTTATAAATTCCATGCTTTATTTACATTTGTGGTAAAAAATCAAATTCGTTATTTAGAGGATATAAGTCCGAAGGAGCTTCTCTTTTGATTTTTTTGACTTGAAAAAAGATTAGGAGATTCTTCGCTTTGCTCAGAATGACGATGTTGGTTTTTTTGAAACAGCTTCATTTCTCGCTCGACATGTTTTAACCTTAGAAAAGATTTTTATGCTATTACCTATCTGTTTCACCAACAACTGGGTCTATACTTCCAAGGAGAGCGACTGCGTCAGCTACCGTTCTTCCTTTTATCAGCTCTGGAAAGATTTGAAGATTATAAAATGCTCCCGACCTTATTCTTAATCTGTAAGGCTTGCCTTCACCTTTGCTTACAATATAAAAACCAAGCTCACCTCTTGGATTTTCTCCAGAAACATAAACCTCTCCAGCCGGTGCTTTTTCTCCATAAATTCTTAATGTAAAATCTTTAACCATAGACTCTATGGACTGATAAACCTCATTCAACGTTGGAAGTACATAAGGATTCTCTGTTGCTAGATATTTATCATCCTTTAGTTTTTCTAACTTCTCTACACACTGCTGAACTATTCTTAAACTTTGCTTCATCTCTTCCATTCTGATTAAATATCTATCATAAGCATCACCTACTGTTCCAAGAGGAATTTCAAAATCAACATCAGCGTATGCGTCTGTTGGTTGAATATACCTAATATCGTAAGGAACGCCGGCACTTCTTGCCATTACACCAGTAAGTCCATACTGATAAACATCCTCTTTGCTTACTATTCCTACATCTTTATTCCTTCTTATCCAAATTCTATTTTTAGTTAAAAGGTCTTCATAATCTTTAATTCTTGATGGAAAGTCTTTAATAAAATGCTTGATTACATCTAATGCACCCTCTGGTAGGTCATATCTAACGCCACCTATCCTTAAAAAGGAGGAGTTTAGTCTTATGCCTGCTATTCCTTCTATAATATCCATTAATTTTTCTCTTTCTCTAAATGTATATAAAAACATTGTCAAGGCGCCAAGGTCAAGGGCGGTTGTGCCAAGCCAAAGTAGATGGCTATTTATTCTTTGAAGTTCAGCCAGCATGGTTCTAATCCATTTAGCTTTCTCCGGTGGTTGAACTCCAAGAAGTTTTTCAACTGCATTAACATAGGCTATATTTGAACATAAAGCCGAAATATAGTCCATTCTGTCCGTATATGGGATTATCTGCGTGTATGTAAGGTCTTCTGAAAGTTTTTCAATTCCTCTGTGAAGTTGTCCAAGAATGATATCACATTCTCTTATTGTCTCACCTTCTAAATCAAATAAAAACCAAATTGTTCCGTGCGTTCCGGGATGAAGTGGTCCCCAGTTTAAAACTATTTGATTTTTTTTACTGATTCTTTTCCTTTCTGTTATTTCTAAGTCTTCAAGTGTTGGTATAGCGGTATGGTATGGGTCATAATCATGACTGGGAATATTTTTTCCTTCATTTAAAGATGGCAGAAATGTATCTTTAAATCCTTCTTTTGGAAAATCTTTTCTAAGTGGATAGTAAGGATAAGTTTCCCACAAAAACATTCTTACCAAATTGTCATGACCATCAAACTTTATACCAAACATATCATAGGCTTCTCTTTCAGCCCATTTGGCACCTTTCCAAAGATTTATTAAAGATGGCAGAGTATCATCAGTCCAAGTTTTGACTATGATTCTTTCGTTGTATTCTGGAGAGTAAAGAATGTAAACCGCTTGAAATCTTGGGTTGTGATATGGATAATCTACGACTGTAAAGTCGATAAACATTTTAAAGGAAAAGTCCGGGTCTTCTTTTAGAAATTTTAAAAGATCGATTAAATTATCTTTTTCTACTTCTACCCAGACATTGTCTTTATAACTTTCAATTTTAACATCAAAAACAGAATTTATCCTTTTAGCTTTATCTAAGGTTATCCATGTCAAAATAATTCCCTGCTATTTAGAGATAGGCTTTGATTCTTGAGGAACTTTTATAGGAATCTCTGTAAACTCTTTTCCTTCTTTTTTTGCTTTTATCTTTTTCTGAAGCTCTAATATTCCCCAAAGTAAAGCCTGTGGTGTTGGCGGACAGCCCGGAATATAAACATCTACAGGAATTATTCTATCTACTCCCTGTAAAGTTGCATATGTAGGGAAAGGACCTCCGGCAGATGCACAACCGCCCATAGCTATAACCCATTTTGGGTCCGGCATTTGCTCATATATAAGCCTAAGCATAGGAGCAACTTTATTTACTACTGTTCCAGCTACGATTAAAACATCTGATTGTCTTGGAGAACCTCTGAATATGATTCCAAGCCTGTCTGTATCAAATCTTGAAGCAGCTGTATGCATCATCTCAATAGCACAGCATGCTAAACCAACAGATACAGGCCATAAAGAATTTCTTCTTGCCCAGCTTAAAACTTCTTCAACTGTTGTTAAAATTATTCCACTATTTGTCATTGCCATTTTAACGCTCCTTTTTTCCAAGCATAGATGTAACCAAGAATTAATATACCTAAGAAGAAAAACATTTCAGTAAGTATAAAACCAGGTGCAACCTGTGCAACCTCTCTAAAAATAACCGCCCAAGGAAATACAAAAGCTGATTCAAGGTCAAAAAGTACAAGAAGCAATCCAAGAAGATAATATTTTTGGTCTATTGTTGTCCATGTTGTTTTATCGTAAAGAGGAACACCACATTCGTAAGGATAGCCTTCATAAGGTTCCGGTGTTTTTGGTGCAAGAAGTCTGTTTACAACTAAAAGAACTACTCCAATTGCGGTAGCCAGTATAAAGAAAATCGTCAGTCCTAAATAACCTGTGGTCATTATCGGCTCTCCTCTATAAAATTTCTTAAATTAGGATAACTCAAAATAAAAAAGTTTGCAAGAGTTTTATAACACAGTTTGAATTTTTTGTGACGAAACCTTGTTAAGAAATTGAAAAATTGATTTTAATTTAATGAAACAGATATTGAAAATTGATTGAAAAGAATAAATATTCTCCTAAGAAACTTCTTTTCTATATTAATTAAAAGATACGTCGTATGAGAGATTCAATAAGATTAGGGAGGTTTTTGCCGGCTGCAGAATGTAAATAGTCAAAGACTGAAGTGAGTGAGACTGTTCCAAAATTTTTGTAAGTTGACCTTTTCCTGTCATCGTATATTAAGTATACCAAAAATTTTTAAACTTTAAGAGAATAAGTTTTATAATAATCCTGAGGCTGTAAGGCCGAAGGATCTCTTTTTTAAAATTTTATAAAAATCTCTGATTTATCACTCAAGATATAGCATCATTTACAAAGATATATTCAATTCAAAAATATCTTTTTTAAACAATAGCTTTGGTGTTTTCTTCATTCTGATTCTTTTACCAAGAACGTATCTTATATGTCCACTTTGTTTATTTAAAACCTCTAAAATTTCTTCCTCGTCTTTTAAAGCAGAAATAAAAACTTGAGCTTCGCTTAAGTCTGCTGTAGTATCTACAAAACTCACTGTTATAAAATTATCCTTTGGCAATGCTATCTCTTCAGATATAATTTCAGATAACTCTTTTTTCAACATAGAATTTACCTTTTCCATTCTGTGGGACTTTTCTTTCATTTTAACTCACCTTTTAAATTATTTCCTTGTGTATATTTATATGCAAATGTGGAAAGTTTGCATCTATAAAACCAACGATAGAACCTAAAACCTTTTCTAATTGAAGTTTATCAGGTGCTACAGTTACAACAGCAATCACTGCAGATTGCCATAAATCTTGTTTATCTACTTCAGAAACGGCAACATTAAATTTACTTCTTAGTTTTTCTTTTATAGACCTTACAACCATTCTTTTTTCTTTGAGATTTGATGAGTCGGGTATATGAATTTCTAAAACTAAGCTACCTATCATCATTTTCTACTACCTCAAAGATTCTTATAAAATCTTCCACCGATAGCTCTTCTGCTCTTAAATTTGGGCTAATTCCTACTTTATTCAATATTTCTTCTTCAATCTTAGATTTTATCATTTTTCTTCTGTTTTGAAACAGATGAGATACAAAATTTTTATATTTTTTTACATTTTTAATTGTTATGTTTTGTTTAGGTGTGAGTTTTACTACTGCGGATGTTACTTTTGGCGGCGGGTTAAAAAACCTTGCCGGAACGCTCATTATATATTTTACATTAAAGAATGTCTGAATAAATACTGATAAAAATGTATAATCTTTTGTCTTTGGTTTTGCTATCAACTTTTCTGCCACTTCTTTTTGAATCATAAAAACACAAAAATCTAAAATATCAAGTTTAAACCCACAGTCTATTATCATTAAAGATGCAACATTATACGGCAAATTTCCTACAAGCTTTATTTTTTCTTCATCAGAAATTAATTCATAAAGATTCACATCAAAAAAATCCGATTTTATAAGCTTGAAATTTGAATGTTTACTAAACTTTTCTTCTAAAACCGGATAAACTGTCGTGTCAATTTCAATGGCATACAAAATCTTCGGATTTCTTAATAAGATTTCCTCGGTCAAAGCACCCGTACCCGGTCCTATTTCAACAATAATATCTTCCTGAGAAATATTTATTTCATCTACAATTTTTTCTATAACATTTTTTGAAATTAAAAAATGCTGTCCTAAATGTTTTTTTGGTTTAATTTTGTTCAACTGAATCCTTTTCCATCTCCTTGCATTTTTCTTTTACCATTTTAAAGACTTCATCTCTCAAATCTTTTCTGTCAAGTGCAAAGTCTATGATTGCTTCTATATATCCAAGCTTATTACCTGTGTCGTGCCTTATTCCTTCTATATCTTTTGCATAGATTACTTCTTTCTCTCTAAGCTTTGATAGCCCGTCTGTTAATTGAATTTCTCCACCTCTTCCCACCGGTGTTTCTCTTAATGCATCAAATACGTCTGGCGTTAGTACATATCTTCCTATTATTGCGGTAGTTGATGGTGCCTCTTCTATCGAAGGTTTTTCAATCAATGATTCAACAAGCTTTATTCCATTCATAACTTCTTTTCCTGCTACTATTCCATACTTACTTACATCTTCTTTTGGTACTTCCATCGTACCTATTACTGATTTTCCAAACTGATAGTAAACATCTATAAGCTGTTTAATTCCTGGCTTTTCATCATTTTTGATAATCTCATCTCCAAGTAAAACTGCAAATGGTTCATCTCCAACTAAATTTGCTGCAGTCAGTACCGCATGTCCAAGTCCAAGCTGTTGTTTTTGTCTGATGTATACAAATTCTGCCATATTACTTATTTGTCTAAGCATCTGGATTTCTTTTTCTTTTCCGCTTTTACTTAAAACCTGTTCTAACTCTGGATAGTAATCAAAGTAATCTTCTATTGCTCTTTTATGTCTACCCGTAACAAAAATTATAGTTTCTATTCCAGATTTTACAGCCTCTTCTACAATGTAATGAATAATTGGCTTATCTATCAGTGGCATCATCTCTTTTGGTGTGGATTTTGTAGCCGGTAAAAATCTTGTTCCAAAGCCTGCAACCGGTATTACAGCTTTTCTGATTTTTTTCATTTTTCCACCCTCCTTAAAACTTCTTGATAATATTTAGCTAAATCCCCTAAATTAAGTCTAAATCTATCTTTGTCCATTCTTTCACCGGTTTTTGCATCCCAAAATCTGCATGTGTCCGGAGATATCTCATCTGCTACAACGATTGTTTCATCGTCTAACTTTCCAAACTCTAACTTAAAATCAACCAGAATAATGTCATGCTTTATAAGAAAATCTCTTAATATTTGATTAACTTTTAATGCCATTTCTTTGATAGTTTTAACATCTTCTTCTGTTGCAAGTTTCATAACTAAAATATGTTCATAGCATATGATTGGGTCTCCAAGTGCATCGTTTTTATAGTAAAACTCTATCAACGGTGGATTAAATTCTGTCTTTTCCGGAATTCCAAGCCTTTTAACAATGCTTCCCGTTGCTAAGTTTCTGACCACCACTTCTATTGGAATGATTTTTGTTTTATATGCAAGCATCTCTCTGTCTGAAATCTGTTTTATAAAATGTGTCCTAACTCCTGCTTGATTTAAAAGCGTAAAAAAGATTGATGATATTTTATTATTTAAAATCCCTTTTCCTTCAATTACATCTTTCTTTTGAGCGTTAAAAGCTGTTGCTTCATCTTTAAAGTAGATGATAACATGATTTGGATTTTCAGCTTGATATACTATTTTTGCTTTTCCTTCATACAATTTTTCCATGAAGAACTCCTATAAATTTTCTCTTACTAATAAAGAAAAGTATCTATAATTTTGATCATTTTTTATAGTTTCAAAGATTTTTTGAGCTTCTTGGAAATTACCTTCTTTCTTTAAAATTAAAGCATAAAGAGTTTGTGCTGATATGTAGTTATACTTTTTTGAATCTATGGATTTTAATATTTCTTTTGCTTCTTTAGAATTACCTTCTTTATTTTTTAGGTATGCAAGATATTCATTAACGCCTGAAGATAGGTCGGTTTTAAGTTCATTCTTTAACTTTTCTGCAGGTTCTTTATTTTCTTTATTTTCTTCTTTGTTTATCAATATTTCGTAAGCAAGTGCTACTTTATAAAACTCTGTATCTCTATACTGCTTTTTAAAGCTTTCAAGCTCTTTTTTTGCATCTTCTAATTTGTCTTCTGACAATAAGTCAGCAATTTTAGATATATATAAAGATGCTTTTTCTTTGTTTTGTTTGTCTATCTGATTTTTGTAATATAAACCCCCACTTATTACAATTAATAGCAGGAGAAATGCTAAAACAAATTTAAAATGTTTTTTTAAGAAGTCATAGATTCTATAAACTTTATATTCAAATTCTAAATCTACATCTTTTTCTATTGGCAGTTTTTCTTTTTCCATAGACTTCCTTCTATGTGATTTTTGCTATATATTGTATCATAGATATTTTAAATGAAAAATTCAACAGGATGAGAAGATTTTTGATTGTATAAGTTAATATCAATTCTGGGTCTCTTAAAAATCGTTATGCATCAAAAAAAGGAGTAAAATTAGAAAAATTACAAAAAATAACAGAAAAACAAAAACAGTTAGTTTTAGAAATCAGGAAAAACATCCTAAGCTTGGAAAAGAAAAAATAAAAGTTTTACTTGATGAGCTTTGTAAACAGCACAATATTCCTACAATATCTGTAAGTTTCGTAGGAAATATAATAAATAATGCTTAAAGATGAAAAGAAATTAAATCATGAGTATGCCAGGCAAAGAATCACAATTAACGCAACAGCGGAATACAGACAGATAACGGAAGTGAATTCTTAGGTGAGTTTACCAAAGCATTAAAGAAAAAAGATATAAAACATTATTTTAACTATCCAAGATATCCAAAAGGACAAGCATATGTAGAGAGAATGAATAGGACATTACAGGATGAATTTATCATGTACTACGAAGATTACGAATTAGAAGATATTCATGAGTTTAATAAAAAGATGCTGCAATATATGTTATGGTATAACACAGAAAGACCTCATCATAGTTTAAACAAAAAATCACCTTTACAATACTTTTGTGATATTATGAATTCAAGAAAATCGGAATTTTCCCAAACCGGTATAACCTATACACCCTCTTGCAAAAAATTTAAAATTGGTATATAATTTTTATCTCTGAGTTGGCCAGGTAGCTCAGTCGGTAGAGCATGCGGCTGAAAACCGCAGTGTCGGCGGTTCGATTCCGCCCTTGGCCACTTCTTTATAAAACTCCAATTACAGAATTTTCCATAAACTCTTTTAAATCAGAAACTCTCTTATTTAAAACAGGATGAAAAAGTTTTGGATTTAATTCTATCAATGGTAATAAAACAAAATCTCTTTCATGAAGTCTTGGATGGGGTATGTTTAACTTATCGCTTTTATAGACTAAATTGTTATAAAAAAGTATATCTATATCAATTTCTCTTGGACCCCAATGGAATCTGTATACTCTTCCTGCGTTTTTCTCAACATCTTTTATAAAATTAAATAATTCTTCCGGGCTTAAATTGGTTCTTCCATACAAAACCATATTATAAAAATCAGGCTGGTCTGTATAGCCTACAGCTTTCGATACGTAAATTTTAGATTTTTTTAAGATTTGAATTTTTTCAGATAATAATTCTATAGCTTTGTTTAAATTTAGCAGCCTATCTCCTACATTGCTTCCAAGTCCTAAATAAACTTCATTCATTATTTTCTTTAAAGCCTTCTTTTTCTCTTTGAACTTGTTCTTGATTTTTCTTAACAAACCATAAAGCTCCGGCAGTCATAAGAATAACACCAACAATGACTATTAATCCTTCAACGATTGAGTTAGTATTACAAAATACACCAAAAGATGAGTATGGGTCGCACTGTTTTAAATCTGAGATATCTAACGGATTTTTTTCTTCAGCTAAAAGTTTTAAAAAGAATTTTTCCATTTTTAGACCTCACAAATCTATATTTTCTGATAAGGCTTTGGTTGCTTTTAAAAGCTGCTTCTGACCAACTTTTGCATATCTTGCAGTTGTTACAGGTGAAGCATGACCTAAAAGTTCTTGTATAACTCTAAGTTCTGCTCCGGATGATAATGCCATCGTTGCAGCTGTATGCCTTAGTTTGTGTGGATGTAATGTAATAGCTAATTTTTTACCTATATTTTTAATTTTTCTCCAAAGAAGATGGTAAGAAATCGGGAAAATATATTCGTTGTCATCTAAAAATTCATTGATACTTTTTAAATATTGGACTAAAATTTCCAAAGTTTTGCCGGTTATAGGAACTTCTCTCTCTTTATCTCCTTTACCAACCACTCTTATGTATGCAATATCACCTTCTTTGACTTCACCTTCAATTAGTCTATCAATAGAAAATGTTTGACCGTTCCTTTCAACGACAATGTTAGATTTTTTAATGCTTAAAAGTTCAGAAGACCTTAAACCTGTAGTCAAAAATAAAACTACGATAGCCTTATCTTGGATACTGTCTAAAGCATCTATTAATTTTTTTACTTCTTCGTTTGACAAAGCAGACGGAATTTTTTGAGAAACTTTTGGTCTGTGGGATTTGGTTATAGGCGAAGAGCTAACCAATTCTAAATCCATTAAATATTGAAATAATGAATTAACAGAAGCAAGTTTTCTTGCTATGGTTGAAGATTTTTTATTTTGCATCTGTAAAGTCATTCTAAATTTAGCAATATCTGCTTTTGTGATTTCATTTATATTTTTATCTCCAACTATTTTAATAAATTGATTAAAATCTACTCTGTAATTTTTTACAGTATTTGGTGATTTGTCTGCCATGTAAGATAAAAATAAATCACAACATTCAGAGACCTTCATTCAGTCCACCTTTTAAAAAGATTGTGTTTTACATCAAAACTATCTAATATTTTACCAACCACAAAGTTAATCATGTCATCCAAGGTTTTTGGCTTATGATAAAATCCCGGAGATGCTGAAGCAACAACTCCACCGGCTAACATTACTTTTTTCATATTTTCAACGTGAATTAAAGAAAATGGCATTTCTCTTACAAGTAAATAAAGCTTTTTTCTTTCTTTTAAAGCAACATCACAGACCCTTTGAATAAGATTTACACTAATACCATTTGCCACTGCTGCCAACGTATCCATAGAACATGGGGCTATTATAACACCTTCTGTTTTTACAAGTTGAGAACCGCTCGATATTGGTGCCGCAATATTTTTATTATCAAAAATTTCAACATTTTTTGGAAGTTTCTTTATAAAATCTGATTTAGTCATTCCCTCTTCCTTTTCCATGACTATGAAAGCAGATTCAGAAACTACCAAATAAACATAATTTTCCTTAGCAAGTTCTTCTACTAATCTTTTCCCGTATATAAACCCACTTGCTCCGGTTATTCCAACTATAAATTTTTTCATAATCTGATTTTATCATAACTGATGTAAGATATGTATAAATCATAGGTAGAAGATAATGAATGTTTGAATAATTCATGAATGTCTGTAGGTAAGAAAGGAACTCATAGATTTTTATTTTAAAAATTTTTCCTGAACTAATATGTTTATATACATCGGGGGTGAGAAATTCATTAAAATCATGAGATTCTTCGCCGGCTGCAGAATGACAAATAAGGCAATCGTTAACATACTTTCGCTTTCTCTGTCATCCTTTTAAAAAGAAAGGAAGAGATTCTTAGCTTCGCTCAGAATGACGATTTGGATTTTTGAAACAGTCTCTATAAGTAGATGGAGAAAGATTAAAACTTTCATTGCTTATCTATATGCATTTGCTATTTGTTATAGATTTTTTAGAAAAAGTAAGCTATGGAGGTAATTTCTCACCCAAGGTATACAGTAAATATATGATAGATAAAAAGGCTGAGATTCCTTCTCTGACTGCAAAGTGGCGAAATAAAGTCACTCTTTACTTAGTGCTTATCATTTAATTTTTTCATGTCATACTCAAAACCTTAATCCAAAGAATCTTCTTTTCAAATTCTATGAAAATCACTAAATTCTTAGCCAAAATTGTTTAAACTTTCTTAATATACTCATAAATTTTCTTAAAATAACATAATCAAATCTTAATCAAAATTTAAAAATAAACCTCTATAATCTCATAAATCCAATTTTGGAGGATTGTTATGATAGGCGTAGAAAAGTTAAAAAACTTTAAATCTTTTAAAATTCCTGTAAATCCAACAGACATTTACAAGTACAAGCTCAAAAACTTTAGACCTAAAATAAAATTACAATTTGAAACAGGTAAATACATTGTTAAAACAGCAGAATCTCATACAGAGCTTATAAAAGCTTTAAAATTAAGGCATAAAGTATTTTTTGAAAAGACAAAAAAATTAGTCAAATTAGACACTGATAAATTCGATATGATAGCAGACCATCTATTGCTAATAGATAAAAACTCAAAAGAAGTGGTTGGAACATATCGTTTGATTGGGTCAAATTTCTCTAAGGAGTTTTACACAGAATCTGAATTTTTTATTGATAAGATTAAAAGCATAAAAGACCCAATACTTGAAATGGGAAGGGCATGCATAGATAGCAATCACAGAAATGGAATAGCATTGTCACTGCTTTGGAGAGGTATCAGCCAGTATGTTTACACAGGTGGATATAAGTATCTCTTTGGATGTTCAAGTATTTTTGAAACAGATATAGAAAAAGTGGCATTTATTTACATGTATCTAAAATCAAAATACTACCTGCCAGAGTTAGAAGCTTACCCAAAGTTTAACTACAAAATTTTGAGCTTAAAAAAGTACACAGAATTTTTAGAATACATAGAACCAAACTACGAAAAAGCATCAAATTACATTCCACCACTCCTTGAAGGATATTTAAAAGCGGGTGCAAAGGTTTGTAGTGAGCCAGCATTGGATAAAAAATTTAGATGTGTTGACTTTGTAACAATCTTAGACACAGAAAATTTAACTAAAACATTTGAAAAGAAATACAAGAAGGAATGAGCTATCTAAGACTCTTTTACAGGCTTAACATTTTTATTGTTTTACTGATTTTATTTTTACTGATTTCTTTATCGATAGATTTGACTGTAAAAAACCAGCACAAAAAAAGGAGATTGTTTTTAAAAAATGCCGGAATTTTTAGAGATATAGCCTGCAGGCTTTACAAAATAAATGTCTTGATAGACAACGCTTCAATTCATAAATTGGATAAAAACTATCTTATTATTTCAAACCATCTTTCCTACTTAGACATTATAGCTTTGATGTATAACAATAAAAATGTTTTTGTTTCAACTGTGGAAGTTAGAGACTCTTTTTTGATTGGAAAGCTTGCACAGTATGGAGGAAGTGTTTTTATAGACAGAAAAAATAAAAACGGTATAAAAGAAGAGATAGAGATGATTAAAGATTTATTGCATAATGGTTTTAACGTTGTTATCTTTCCGGAAGGAACTACATCCAATGGCGAATGTGTTTTACCCTTTAAATCTACATTTTTAGAACTTGCTTTCTTGGTTGATACTCTTATAGCTCCATGCTGTATAAAATATACAAAAGTTAATGATGGGCCTGTAAATGAGAAAAACAGAGATTTACTTTACTACTACGGTGATATGGAATTTTTCAGCCATTTTTTCACTTTTTTAAAGAATGTAAAAAGCGTGTTTATAGAAGTTAAGTTTTTAAAGCCAGAAGACCCAAAAAATTTTAAAGATAGAAAAGAGCTTTCAAAATACTTACATTCAAAAATAGAAGAATGCTACAAAAGTTAAACATCTCTATACACGACGTTACAAAATCAAACCTTGAAAAAGTTTACTATCTTAAAGATATCTTAGAAGACTTAGGTGTTAGTAAGATCACGTATCTATTAATACCATACTATCATGAAAAAGAAAATCTGTTAGAGATAAAAGAAGACTTAGAAAACTTTAAAGTTAATGGAGAGTTTGTATTACATGGTTATAGCCACAAATCCGGCTGTTTTAAAGGGCTGAAAAGTTTATTTACAAACTGTGAAGGCGAGTTTTTATACTACCAAGATTTGGAAGACAGACTTAAAAAAGGCTTAGAGATTTTAAATAAGCTTAACATACACCCAAAAGGCTTTATACCACCTGCATGGTTGATGAGAAAAGAAGACTTTAAACTACTAAAACAGTATGGATTTAGATTTACAGAAGACCGATTGTATATTTATGACTTACAAAAAGATAGAAGAATCTTATCACCGGTTTTAAGCTTTGGCAGTAGAGGGATAGTTGAGGTTGTATCTAAATTATCTTTTAAAGCTTATTTTTATACACTTAGACTTTCCAAAATAAACGTCATAAGAATTGCTCTACATCCGATAGATGCCATAGATGAAGACAAAATAAAATTAATCGTCAAGACATTAAAAGGCAAAGATTTTGAATACATACATCTTCAAGATTTGAGATAAAATAAAAGAAAAAACATCCCACCGCTCACTTTCTAAATGATACATTGGTTTTGTCCTTACTGCTGGAAGGAAATTCAAGAAAATGACAAAATCTGTCCTTATTGTAAAGCAGATGTAAGCTTTTTTACTCAATTAGACTACGATGATAAACTTATTCTTGCACTTAATAATCCAATAACACAAAATAGAATGGTTGCTATAGAAATCCTTGGCAAAAGAAAAACCAAAAAAGCTGTTCCTAAGCTTTGTAAAATGCTTTTTGATAAGAGGGATACTTATGAGCTTATAGAGATAGCCAAAGCACTGCAGAATATTGGAACAGATGAAGCTTTAGAATGTTTAAAGGAAAGGAAGAAAATTCAAGATAATATAATCTTAGAAAGGTTCTTAGGTCAAATTATCAAAATTTAACAAAACCTTAATAATTCTCTAACACTTTTAATGTATCCTTTAATCAATCTCTGATAAGGAGGCAAAAATGATTAAAGTTGACCTACATTTACACTCAGAAGCTTCAAACAAGCCTGGTGGTTATCTTTCTAATAAACTTAAAATAAGTGAAAGCTATGTCAAGCCCAAAAAAGTTTATGAAAAATTAAAAGAAAGAGGAATGACCTTATTTACAATTACCGACCACGACACAATAGATGGTTGTTTAGAAATCGCACACTTGCCAAATGTATTTATATCAGAAGAGATCACAACCTACTTTCCGGAAGATAGAGCAAAAATCCACGTAATAGCCATAGATATAAACGAAAAAATTCATCAAGATATTCAAAAAGTTAGAGGAAATATATACGAGCTTGTTGATTACTTACAAAAAAATAATATCACTCATATACTTTCCCATCCTCTGTACAACATGGATGGAAAGCTTACAAAATCACACATTGAAAAGTTAGGACTTTTATTTGACAATTGGGAAATTTTAAACGGCACAAGGTCTAAGACTTCTTCTCAGATTACAGAAAAAATTGCAAATTATTTTAGTCAAAAAGATGTGATTGAAAGATTGGCAAATAAGTATGGTTTTAACAAAAGAAGAAGAGACTTTATATCCTTTACAGGTGGTTCTGATGACCATGGAGGACTTGATTTAGGCACAGGTCACACAATTGCCGAAGGAGAAACAGTTGAAGATTTAAAAAATGCAATCAATGAAGGAAAAACTCAGTACGATGGAATGCACGGAAATCCAAAAAGATTGACCCATATGGTCATGAATATCGCAAAAGAAGGCTTAAAAAGACAGTACAACCTTGGAAATTTTGGAGTGCTTTTAGATTACCTTTTTGAACCAAAGCAACAATCAACCTACATTTTAGACCAAATCCTTGGTAGAAATAGCATTTTAAACTTTATTGAAACAGTAATCAAGCACAAAGGAGAAGTTTCACAAGACAATCATGAGAATATACACAGATTTTTTATAAATCTAATACCCTACTACATCTCAAATATAAGAAATCAAAAAAATTTAGATTTTGACAAATTAAGTATGTACTTAGGGAAAATCCTTATATTCTCGTCTTCTTACTTATTTTACGTTTCAGTTTACAAACAAAGGGCAGATGAAAAGAATTTTTCTAAAAAAATACATAAAGAATTTTTCGATAATGGTCACGTGGAAGGAAAAATAGCATATCTTACAGATACATTTTTCGAGATTAACGGAGTATCAAGAACAACTCAAAAACTACTAAACTTAGCAAAAGAAGAAAATTTAAACATTAAATTCATCATTTCATACGACAAAAGAATAGAAGAAGATGAACATCTAATAAACTTTAAGCCAATGTTTACGTTCAACCTTCCTGAGTATGAAGAAATCCCTATAAACATTCCAAACTTTTTAGAACTTTTAGATTACATAGAGCAAAACAACTTTGACGTAATCTACGCCCCAACTCCGGGACCTGTTGGCTTGATGGGATTTGCCATATCCAAAATCCTTGGCATACCATTTGTTACTACATTCCACACAGACTTTCCAGAGTATGTATACAGATACACAAATGAACCAGCATTAAAAGAATTTGTAGCCCAAGGATTGAAATTTATCTACAACAATAGCGAGAAAGTATTAGTTCCATCAAGATACTACTTTCAAAAGCTTGCTGAAATAGGTGTTAAGCCTGAAAAGATGGAAGTTTTTAGAAGAGGAGTAAATCAAGAAAAATTCAATCCATCGTTTAGGGATAAAAACTTTTGGAAAAAATACGACCCTAAGTACAATTTTGAACAAGTTGTATTATACGTTGGAAGAGTTGCAAAAGAGAAGGATTTAGATGTTTTTATAGAAGTTTATGAACTGATGGAAAACAATCCAAAGGTCAAGTTTGCAATCGTAGGAGATGGTCCGTATTTAAAAGAGTTAAAACAAACTTACGAAGGAAAGATAATGTTCACAGGATTTCTTGAAGGAGAGGAGTTATCTAAAGCCTTTGCATCAGCTGACTTTTTCCTATTTCCAAGCACAACGGAAACATTTGGAAATGTAGTGCTTGAAGCTATGGCAAGCGGTTTAATCCCTCTTGTATCAGACAAAGGAGCCTCTAAAGAAAATATTGTTGAAGATATTACAGGGTTTGTTATTTCCAATAACGACCCAAGAGAATACAAATTAATCCTTGAAAGATTAATAGAAAATCCAGTTTTATCACAAAAAATAAGAAATAACATTTTAAAATTAGTCTCAAATCTTGATGAAAGAAGCCTATTGCTTAAGATGGTTGAAAAATTTAGCTTAGGCTATCTTTCAAAGAAACAACTTGAGGAGGTTTATGTATGAGGTCGAGAAAATCCTACTACCCAATAGACATAACTCCAACAGTCAAAATGAGAGACAATGACTGGTGGATAGCTAAAGATATCCAAAGTGAGATTATAAAGAGAAAAAATAAATATGTAAGCCTTGTGTACATCGGAAGAGTAGCCAATAAGTATAATCTTAGTAAAAAAACAAGCTTTGGATTTAAACTGTATCACAAAAAACTTGTTGATTTAATTATTAATGAATTATGAGACTGTTAGATATAACACATTTCTACTCTGAAAAAGGGGGAGGGATTAAAACATACATCCAAAACAAAATAGAATACCTAAAAGATAAAGAGGATATTCAGCACACACTAATAATTCCAGGGGAGGAGGATGGGGAACTTTTTTTAAAAAGAACCAAAATAATTAAAATCAAATCCCCCTATTTCCCATTCAATAACCACTATAGACTTTTGATGAATCCTGTTAAACTTTCAAACATATTAGAGCAAGAAAAACCGGATATAGTAGAAATAGGCTCTCCTTTTCTAATTCCAACAGTTGTAAATTCAAAAAAAGAAAGTCTAAAATATAAAACTGTAGGCTTTTTTCATTCAAACTTAGAAAGTGTTGTTGAAAATATAAACAAAATTAAAGGAAAAATTATAGTTAAGAAAATTGCAAGGTCCTATACATATAGAACTTATTCAAAATTAGACCTTGTTATTGCTCCATCTTACTATGTTAAAAACTATCTTTTAGATATTGGCGTGCAAAATGTTGAAGTTATCTATCATGGTATAAATGTTGATTTTTTTGATAAAATTCAGCCGGAAGAAGACCTTAGACAAAAATTCAATATCCCTGATGACAAAATAGTTTTTATTTATGTGGGAAGGTTTTCGGAAGACAAAAATTTTGATGAGCTGATAAAAATTATAAAATTGCTTTTACAGATCCAATCAAATAGATTTTTCTTTTTACTCATAGGAGCCGGACCATTAAAAGATTATGCTTTAAGTAGTTTAAATAGTAATTCTTTAATTCTTGATTATATTAGCGATAGGGAATATTTAGTTAAAATGCTCAAAATGTCAGATATTTTTATTACAGCATCTAAAACCGATACTTTTGGACTATCTTTGATTGAAGCCCAAGCCTGCGGACTCCCGGTTTTAGCTTACAACAATACTTCTTTTCCGGAGATAGTGTTTTATAAAGAGTATCTTGCGACGGATGCTTTGGACTTTGTATCTAAGGCTTTAAAGTTAAGCAATAACTTAAACAGTCTTGATAGAAATTTAATGAAAAATTTTATAAGAAATGAGTTTGATTTAAATAAGAATTTTGACAGGCTTTTTAAAATTTATAGAAAGCTATAGGATTACATCAATTAAAAGTGTTCCAAAATTCTCGTAAACTTACCTTTTGTATAAGATATCTGTATAAAATTACTTCTTGATTTCAAGAAAGTCAATAATTTTTCACTCTATTTTTTCCAAAACTATCAAATGAATTAATCCAAAAAATCTCTTTTCTAAAAACTTAACATTAAATCCATGTTTATTAAAAAAAGGTTTTATTTCAGATATTTTCATAGTATTTTCTATGGATTCTACAAAATAATCCCACTCTTCTTTTGAAAAGATAAGCCTTCCTATTGGTCTAAACAATCTATCTGCAAAAAAATGGATGAATTTATAAAAAATATTATTTTCTGGTTTCCCGATTTCAAGAATAGAGACTGTACCGTACTGTCTTAAAACTCTTCTAAGTTCTTTGGTAATCTCTTCTCTTGGTAAATGTCTAAATACAAGAGAAAAGAAGATGTTATCTAAAGACGAGTTTTTAAACGGAAGTTTTAACGCATTAGCCCTAATGTAAATTATTTTTTCGTCAAAGACTTTATTTTTAGCAGTTTTTAGCATATTAAAAGACAAATCAACTGCGTAGATAAAACATTCCTTATCTTTTTCCCTAAGCTTTCTAACTATCTCTCCCGTTCCTGTTCCAATATCTAAAACATACCCTTTTAAATCTGTAGCTGAAATTAATTGGTTTTGCCATTTATTAATCAGTCCAAATGTAGCAAAATTTAAAAAACTGTCGTAAGACTTGTAAACGCTATCAAATATCCTTTCTGTTACGCCTTTTTCCATTTTGTTCCAAATGGTGTATCTTCTAAGATTATTCCTTTTTCAGCCAGCTTATCTCTTATTAAGTCTGCAATTGTAAACTGTTTCTCCTTCCTTGCTTTTTCTCTTACTTCTATCAGCACTTGAATTAAGTCTTCGTTTATACTCTCTTCTTTTTCTTTAGATTTAATTTCTTCTTGTTTTACGCATGGTTGCAGACTGTCAAACAGTCCGAATATATCTCTTCCTATATCGTGAAGTGTTTTCGCTGCTTCTTTGTAAGATTCTAATGCTTTCTTAGAGATTCCACCATGTTTAATAGCTTTATCTCTTAAAATATTCATTTCTCTTACAAGACCAAATAAAGATGCAAGGGCCTCCGGTGTGTTAAAGTCATCACTCATTGCTGAGTAAAAACCAGATTGTGCTTTTTGGATGGCATTATATAAATCTCCTTCAAAGTTTTCTTCTATTGGAAGTTTATTTAAAACTTCTGCCTCCTCAATTGCATTTTTAAGCCTTTCATAAGCTTTTTTAGTCTCTTCCATTTTGTCCCAAGAAAAATCTAATGGACTTCTATAATGAACAGATAAAACTAATAACCTTAAAATGTCTGGTTCGTATTTAGAATAAATCTCTTTAAGTGTTATGTAATTTCCAAGAGATTTTGACATTTTTTGTCCGTTTACAGTGACTAAGCCGTTATGAATCCAGTATCTTGCAAATGGTTTTCCTGTTAAAGCTTCTGCTTGTGCTATCTCGTTTTCATGGTGTGGAAAAGTTAAATCTAAACCACCACCGTGTATATCAATCGTTTCTCCAAGATGTTTAAATATCATTGCACAGCATTCTGTATGCCAACCAGGCCTTCCTTTACCCCATGGAGATTCCCAGTAAGGCTCTCCTGCTTTTGCTGACTTCCATAATGCAAAATCAAGCGGGTCTTTCTTTTTTTCTCCCGGCTCAATTCTTGCACCAGCTAAAAGCTCATCTATACTTCTTTTAGAAAGCTTTCCATACTCTTTAAACTTTCTTACAGAAAAATATACATCTCCATCAGCTTCATATGCATAACCAGCATCAACAAGCTTTTGAATGAAATTTATAATATCAGGAATGTGTGTTGTAACTCTTGGCTCTATGTCGGCTGGTTCTATTCTAAATTTTTCTGCATCATCAAAGTATTCTTTTATAAATTTATCTGCAATAACATTGAATGGTAAACACTCATTTTTTGCTCTGTTGATGATTTTGTCATCCACATCGGTAAAGTTTCTTACAAAAATAACATTGTATCCAAGATATCTTAAATATCTTCTAATCATATCAAAAACAATTAAACTTCTACCATGACCTACATGGTTATAATCATAAACCGTCACACCACAGGTGTAAATTTTAACTTCCCCTGGCTTTATAGGTGCAAAATCTTCCTTTTTTCCGGTTAGTGTGTTGTATATCTTTAGACTCATGGTTTACTCCGTGTAAGATGTTTATAAAATTTTAGCATATCTAAACTTCTTGCTGTTTATTTTTCTTTATAAGCCAATAGACTATACCAAGAACCAAAATAACAAAGCTGTAAGCTGCAAGCTCCATCGCTTTCTTTTCTCCGCTTTCTGACAAAGAAGCAATTAAAAGTTTTCTAATCATTGCAGCTAAAGCAATACTCACAAAAACCGTTATTGCAAATCCTGCACCTTTAAAGTGTTTTATTTCTTCGTTCATTAACTCCGCTACAGCCCAAAGCATAAGTAAGCTACCAAGTAAAGCAACTATCCCTTCTTCAAAAGGAATAATATTAAATAAAACTTTGTAGATATCATACCCAAACAAAACAAATACAAACAAAGCAACAATAACCAATGCACCAAGTATAGCAAAATCAATTATTTCAGAAAATCTTTTTGCGAAAACAAATAAAATTTTCGCATATTTAGACAAAGCTCCATACCTAATTAACTCTTCCTCTCTATAAGCCAACGTCAAGACATCAAGATTTATATCAAGTAGCTTTCCAATAGATGCAACATAAAGATTTCTTTCATTTCTATCTTGAATTTCTACATCTATTTTTTCTATGATAAACCTTCTTACAAAATTAAATGCAGCATTAACATAATGGGTTGGAAGCCCTATTTTTACGTGAACTTCTCCAATTTTATATAGCTTTGAAAAGTAGCTCTCATCATAGTTTCCACTAAACAGGTCCAGAAACCAATTTTTTAACTCTAATTTATGTCTCATAATCATGTCTTCATTTTTTAAAAATTGATTGTAATCAGGAAATCTGGAGATAAAAAAATAGAACCTACTTATAAATTCATCCAAGTACTTTTCTAAAATTGACTTTAGCTTTTTTATTCTTTCTACGTCTTCGTGGTTAAAATCAAAATCTTTTTTTATCTGTTCTATGTTTTCTATCATTACAAAATTCCTCGGTAGGATTAATTTGTGGTAATTATATATCTTGCAGGTGAAATTATGCAAGAAGAAAAGAAATTTTTCGAAGAAAAAGAATGCTTCAAGTGCGGTTCAAAGAAAAATCTAAAAGAAGACCCTAATATAGAAGGTTTGTTTTTTTGTGCTAACTGCTGGGAAGAAAGAGAAAGGACGGAAATAAATGAAAAATGGGGATATGACGAATCTTTACCGGATGATGGTTAAGAAATAAATAGCGTGACGTGTGAAGGCGGATATATGACATTTAAAGAGAAGATCCTTCGGCTTACAGCCTCAGATAACAAATAAATAGCCAGATAGGTTTAAGAACTAGTCTCTGATTTGATACTCTTTTATGCTTTTCTATGAGACTGATTCAAAAAAACCAAAATTGTCATTCTGAGCGTAAGCGAAGAATCTCATGTTTTTGTTAAATTTCTCACGCGACGTATCGAGGATATTATATTTAATACTTTCATTCTTACATCTTAAAATAGAAGTTTAAAACTAAAACCTTACAAGCTTGCTGAAAAGTTTATCTCAAAAATATGATATTCTATTTATATTACGTAAAATCCTTGAGAGGTATTATATCATGATTAAAAAAATTCTTGCAGTACTAATTTTAGCTTTTTCTGTAAATGCAGAAGAATGTAAGCCGAATCTAAGTGTATCTAAGGTTGAAGATATTGCAGGTCCATACGTTGGAACTATACATTCTGTAAAGTTAAGCAAATCAAGAAAAGGTGAGTGTTATTTTAAAGTTTATGGAGATAAAGGATACGTAACTATTGACGCAAACAATGGTGAGCTTTTAAAATTTACAAAGAAGAGAGATAATTGATGGAAGTAGGAATTTCAGGCTATCAGTGGATAGATTTATCAAAAACAAACCCAGCACCGGACTTTTTAGTAAAAAAGTACGGAAAAATATTTGCACAGGTTTTATACAATAGAAGAGACCTATTTGATAAAGATTTTTCTCAAGATTACATCCTTCCAGAATTAAAAAATCTTGTAAATCCTTCTTACTTTTACAGTCTTGAAGAGATAGCTTTAAAACTTGCAGAGCATATCAAAAGAAAAACCCCAATCGTTGTATATGGAGATTACGATGCAGACGGTATCACAAGCACATCATTACTTATAAACTTTTTCAGAGATTTGGGCGTAAATGCAAAATATTACATTCCAAGCAGATTTTCAGAAGGTTATGGGCTAAATAAAGAAGCAATTAAAAAACTATCTCAGCATGGCAAAGTATTAATCGTATGTGATAGCGGAACCAATGCTTTTGATGAGCTATTCTATGCAAAAAGCTTAGGATTTGAAGTGTTTGTTTTGGACCATCACGAACCTTCCCATCTTTGGCAAAACTACACACCACCATTTTTAAGTGAAAAAATAAATATCATAAATCCAAAATTTTATTCAGACAAGCTGATAAATCCACTTTTTAAACATTTAGCAACGGTAGGAATAGCGTTTTACTTGATAGCGATTATAAGAAGACTTTTAAACATTGATATAAAGCTTAGAGATTATTTAGATATTGTGGCAATAGGAACTGTAGCAGACGTTGTTCCTATGTCTTTTATAAATAGAGTTATGGTAAAGATCGGTCTTGAAGAGTTAAATAAGCAAAAAAGAGCTGGAATTAAAGAGCTTTTAAACGTTGCACGGGTAAAAAAAGAGTTAACATCTCAGGATATAGGCTTTATAATAGGACCAAGGATTAATGCATCGGGAAGATTAGCAGATGCTAGAAATTCTGTAAAGCTTTTAATCACGAGAGACCAATCAAGAGCAAATGTATTGGCAATAGAACTTGAAAATCTAAATAAAAAAAGACAAAGACTTACAGACAATGTAATATCTGAAGCAGAAAAAGAGTTGCAAAAGCAAGATCTAAAAAACGTGATAGTAATAGGAAAGGAAGGTTGGCACAGCGGAGTAGTTGGAATAGCGGCAGGAAAATTAACAGAAAAGTATAAATTACCCTCTGTGATTTTATCTGTAAACAACGGAAAAGCAGTAGGTTCAGCAAGAAGCGTTTCAAAAGTAAATATATACAAAGCCTTAGATAAATGTAGAGATTTATTCGATAAATTCGGTGGACATTCAATGGCAGCTGGAATGTCTTTAAAAACAAATTTGATACCTGAATTAAAAGAAAGATTAAACCAAGCAGTTGAAGAGGTTGCAGAAGAAAAACCATGGGCAGTTAAAGAGATAGACATGGAAGTTCCGATGTCTTATTGGACTACTGAAAAAGTTAAAGAAATTTATACCTTACAACCATTTGGAGAGAAAAACCCTATACCGAAGTTCTTGGCAAGAAATTTAAAGATTGAGTTTTTTACAAATCCGGCTAAGAATTTGCTAATTTTAAACTTAAAAGATGAGAATAAAAATATCTTTAATGCCAAAAGCTGGAAAGCCAAAGAATTATTGGATAAATTAAGCGTTGGTATGGTAATAGACATCGTCTATACTCCCGAGATTAATTATTACAAAGGTTTTGAAAATTTAGATTTTGTTATAGATGACCTAAAGATTGTTAAGTGATTTCTCGTATTGTGCCATCTTAAAGACTTTCCGAAAGATCTCCATTTTAAAATTCTACCTAAATATTACTAATACCTCGGGGTGAGAAATTCAATAAAAGCATGAGATTCTTCGCCGGCTGCAGAATGACAAATATGGGTTGCCCGTAGTCAAGTATGTGATTATCAAGTTTTCTTCGTCATCCTGAAGCCGTAAGGCCGAAGGATCTCATTTTTAAATTCTATAAAAACCGCTAATTTCTCACTCGAGGTATCATCAAACTATGTTAAAATATTTTAACCTTAAATATCAAAATGGAGATACTAAATGACATTTCAAGATATAATTATGACTCTCCAAAAATTCTGGGTAGAAAAGGGCTGTATTCTATGGCAGCCTTATGACATAGAAGTTGGTGCTGGAACGATGAATCCGGCAACCTTTTTAAGAGTTCTTGGACCTGAACCTTGGAATGTTTGCTACGTTGAACCATCAAGAAGACCAAAAGATGGAAGATATGGAGAAAATCCAAACAGGCTTCAACATTACTATCAATTTCAAGTAATACTAAAACCAACGCCGGAAAATCCGCAAGAGTTATACCTTGAAAGCTTACAAGCTCTTGGTATAGACCTTACAAAGCATGATATTAGATTTGTTGAAGATGATTGGGAAAGTCCGACACTTGGAGCTTGGGGGCTTGGTTGGGAAGTTTGGCTTGACGGTATGGAAATAACCCAGTTTACATACTTCCAACAAGCAGGAAGCTTAGATTTACCGGAAATCAGCGTAGAAATCACCTACGGACTTGAAAGAATAGCAACCTATTTACAAGGCAAAGATAGCGTTTATGACATAGTTTGGGCAGAAGGTTTAACATACGGAGATATCTATAAAGAAGCAGAAAGACAATGGTCTATTCACAACTTTGAAGTTATAGATGTAGATTTTCTTATCAAAACCTTTGATATGTATGAACAGGAAGGATACAAACTTATATCTTTAAACTTACCTATCCCGGCTTATGATTATGCTTTAAAATGTTCGCATACATTTAACTTGCTTGATGCAAGAGGTGCATTATCTGTTAATGAGAGGGCAAGATATATTGCAAGAGTTAGAAATCTTGCAAGAGAATGTGCAAAAGCATTTGTAAAACACAGAGAAGAGCTTGGATATCCACTTATAAAAAGGAGAAATGATGAAGTCTTATCTGCTTGAAATAGGGTGTGAAGAGCTTCCACCAAAAGCTATACTAACGTACAAAGAATTTTTAAAAGAATATGTAAATCAGGCATTTAAAGACTTTTTTATTTACGAGTCTCCAGAAAACATAAAAATATATGCAACGCCAAGAAGATTGGCGGTCTTAATAAAAAATCTTAAAGAAAAACAAGATAATCAAAAAATTACACTAATTGGACCTCCATACAAGGTAGCCGTTGACAGTGAAGGTAGATTTACAAAAGCAGCATTATCTTTTGCAGAAAAAAACAGTATACCACTTGAAAAGCTTGAAAAAATCACAACAGAAAAAGGCGAGTACTTAGGAGCTACCATAGAAAAAGAAGGAGAAAGCTTAGAATCATTTATCAAACACAAAATCCCACAGCTGTTTAATCAATTTCCACAGCTTAAATCTATGAAATGGAATAACTCAGATTACAGATTTCCAAGACCAATAAGATGGATAATTTCTTTGTTAGATGATAAAGTTATAGAATTTGAAGTAGCATCAGTTAAAGCAGATAGATTTACCTATCTTCACAGATTTATGACAAAGCCGATTGGAAGAGGAGAAAGAAAAGATATAAACCATGCAAACGACTATGAAGAAATCACAAAGCTTGGATACATAATAGCAAACTTTGAAGACAGAAAACACTCAATTAAAACCCAGTACGAAGGCTTTGCAAGACAGTTAAACGCAAGCATTATAGAAGACGATGAGCTTATTGATGAAATAACATGTTTAACAGAGTTCCCGGTTGGCATAGTAGGAGATTTTTCACCAGAATATCTTATACTTCCAAAAGAAGTTATCATTACTGTTTGTAAGTATCATCAAAGATATCTAAACTTTGAAAAAGATGGAAAGTTAAT
Organism: Sulfurihydrogenibium sp.; assembly: GCF_028276765.1. Lineage (NCBI taxonomy): Bacteria > Pseudomonadati > Aquificota > Aquificia > Aquificales > Hydrogenothermaceae > Sulfurihydrogenibium > Sulfurihydrogenibium sp. Next base: position 4,427 of record NZ_JAPYVU010000001.1, on the reverse strand, counting down.
TCCAAAATTTCTTGCTTTTTCAAACAATGCAGTAAAAGATAGGGATATAGTAAAAAACGGCTATGAAAAAGTTTTAAGAGCAAGATTAGAAGATGCTTTATTCTTCTATAAAGAAGACTTAAAGAAAAAACTTGATGATAATATAGAAAAGCTTAAAGGCATTCAGTTTCATGAAAAGCTTGGCTCTATGTATGACAAAGTATTGAGAAACTTAAAATTGGCTTTAAAATTAGCCGATTTAATCGGATATAAAGATACTGAAAAAATAAAAAGAGCTGTTATGCTATCTAAGGCTGATTTACTTACAGAAATGGTAAAAGAGTTTGACGAGCTACAAGGCATAATGGGAATGTATTATAGCCAAAAGCAAGGAGAAGAGGAAGAAATATCAAAAGCAATCTATGAGCATTACCTTCCAAAAACAGCAGAAGACAACATTCCAGAAACAAACCTTGGAACGCTTCTTGCACTGGCAGATAAACTTGATACTGTAATTTCTTTCATAAAAATTGGAGAGCTTCCAAAACCATCAGCCGACCCATTTGGAATAAGAAGAAACGCAATAGGAATAGTAAGGCTTTTAGTTGAGAAAGAGATAGATTTAGATTTAAGAAAAATCATAGATGATGAAAGTATTTTAGATTTTATACTTTCAAGATTAGAAAGCTATCTACAATCAAAAGGCTACAAGACTGACATTATAAATGCTGTATTATCTTTAAAAGATGGAAATATATACAGAAATTATCTAAAAGTAAAGGCATTATCACAACTAAGAAACCTGCCAGACTATGAAAACGTGATAATGGTATTTAAAAGAGTTGGAAATATCATTCCAGAAGATTTTAAATTTTCAAACGCTGATGTAAATTTATTAGTATCAGAACCAGAGAAAGAGCTTTACAAAAAATTTATAGGAATAAAAGATAAATTTAAACAGTTTATTGAAAACAAAGATTACGATAAAGCCTTAGGATTAATGCTTGAATTAAAGCCATACATAGACAGATTTTTTGACAATGTTATGATAATGGTAGAAGATGAAAAACTTAAAAATAACAGACTAAGCCTGTTGAAAGAAATCAACGATTTATTTAGAAATATAGCAGATTTTACAAAATTAATTGGAGGTTAACCAAAATGGCTAAAAAGCTTGTAATGTGGCTTAACGAAGTGAGTATGGAGGACGTAGAGTTAGTAGGTGGTAAAAACGCATCTCTTGGTGAGATGATCAAAGGACTTTCATCTATCGGTGTAAAAATTCCAATGGGTTTTGTTGTAACATCTAAAGCTTATCATTACTTTATTGATTACAACAATCTAAGAGACAAAATTCGTGAAATTTTAGCAGGTTTAGACCCAAATAACATTGAAGATTTATCAAGAAGAGGTTTAACAGTAAGAGAACTAATTAAAGGTGGACAGTTTCCGGAGGATTTAAAAAATGAGATACTAAAAGCATATGAAGAATTAAGCAAAATGTATGGTCAGTTTAGAGTTGACGTTGCTGTAAGGTCTTCTTCTACTGCTGAAGACTTGCCAAACGCGTCCTTTGCAGGTCAGCAAGACACATACTTAAATATCAAAGGTGATGAGACATTACTATCAGCTATAAGAAGCTGTTTTGCATCTTTATTTACAGATAGAGCTATTTCTTACAGAGAGGCATTTAAATTTGACCACTTCGCAATAGGGCTTGCTGTAGGTGTACAAAAGATGGTTAGGTCTGACCTTGCAGCATCCGGTGTTTCATTCTCCATAGACTCTGACAGTGGATTTAAAGATGTAGTTTTAATAAATGCATCTTACGGGCTTGGTGAGATGGTAGTTCAAGGTGCAGTTACTCCGGATGAATTCTTAGTATTTAAGCCAACCCTAAAAGAAGGATATGAAGCAATTATAGAGAAAAAACTTGGAAGAAAGACACATAAAATGGTTTACGGAACAGACCCGGATGAAAGAACAAAAATTGTAGCAGTTTCTAAAGAAGAACAGGCTAAATTCTGTCTTGAAGACCATGAAGTTTTAAAGCTTGCAAGATGGGTAATGGCAATAGAAGAGTACTATACAAACAAGTACGGAAAATGGACACCTATGGACGTAGAATGGGCAAAAGATGGAGAGTTAAATGAGTTGTTTGTAGTTCAGGCAAGACCAGAAACAATCCATTCAAGAAAAGACCATTCTAAGATAATCACATACAAAATAACAGAACCCTACGAGGAAAGAATTAAGAAAAGAATCTTAGAAGGTATAGCGGTAGGTGATAAAGTAGCCTTTGGAAAAGTAAGGATACTACACGATTTAGAAGATGCAAAAGAGTTTCAAGCAGGAGAGGTTCTTGTTACAGATATGACAGACCCGGACTGGGAACCAATCATGAAAAAAGCGGCTGCAATAGTAACAAATAAAGGTGGAAGAACTTGCCACGCAGCAATTGTAGCGAGAGAGCTTGGCGTTCCGGCAGTGGTTGGAGCAGGAAATGCAACAGAAGTACTTGAAAACGGAAGAGAAGTTACCGTTTCTTGTGCGGAAGGTGAAAGGGGCTATGTATACGAAGGAAAAATAGAGTTTGAAGTAGAAGAGTTTGACTTAAAAGATTTACCAAAAACTAAAACTCCAATAATGATGAACGTTGCATCACCAGAAGGAGCATTTGACTTCTCATTCCTACCAAACGCAGGCGTTGGTCTTGCAAGAGAAGAGTTTATTATCAATAACTATATCTCAATCCATCCATTAGCTTTAATAAGATTTGATGAAATCAAGCAGAAAGACCCAGAATTAGCTGAAATTATTGAAGATAAAACATTTGGATATGAAAACAAAGAAGAGTACTATATTAAAAAACTTTCCTATGGTATAGCTAAAATTGCTGCCGCTTTCTATCCTAAGCCGGTTATTGTTAGATTCTCTGACTTTAAATCAAACGAATATGCAAACCTTATAGGTGGAAAATACTTTGAGCCAGAAGAAGAAAACCCAATGATTGGATTTAGAGGAGCATCAAGATATTATTCTGAATTTTTCAAACCAGCATTTGGGCTTGAATGTAAAGCAATTTTAAGAGTAAGAAACAAAATGGGTCTTAAAAACGTCATCGTAATGGTTCCATTCTGCAGAACACCGGAAGAAGCTAAGAAAGTTTTAGAAGTTATGGAAGAGTACGGACTTAAAAAGGGTGAAAACGGATTACAAGTTTATGTAATGTGTGAATTACCATCAAACGTAATCTTGGCTGACCAATTTGCTGAATACTTTGATGGATTTTCTATCGGTTCAAACGACTTAACACAACTCACACTTGGATTAGATAGAGACTCTGCACTTGTTGCGCACTTATACGACGAAAGAAACGAAGCTGTAAAAAGAATGATTTCTCAAGTAATTAAAGTAGCAAAAGAAAAAGGAAAGAAAATCGGAATCTGTGGTCAAGGTCCTTCTGACTTCCCAGACTTTGCACAATTCTTAGTAGAACAAGGAATAGATACAATTTCAATTAACCCTGACTCTATCATCAAAACAACGAAAGCAATCTACGAAATAGAGAAAAAACTCGGTTTAAATTAATTGATAAATGATATGGGGACCATTTAGGTCTCCATTTTTATGTAATTTTGATAACTGTCCTTACTGTCATCAAAAATAGTTTATATAAATACCTTGGGGGTGAGAAATTAGCGGTTTTTATAGAATTTAAAAAGAGGAGATCCTTCGGCCTTGGGATGACAGGAAGGCAAGCTAACGAGAATTTTGGAACACACCCTATACATCTGCTTGACAGGTAGAAAAATTTTTTGTATATTACCACATTTTTAATTTTTTAATTTAACTGTGCATTGACAATTGAATAGGTTAGCCTGCACAAGCTTATTTTACGTGAAAACGTAAAACGTGAGACGTTGGAGATTGGTTTATCAATAGTTTAGTGATTTTTGATTGATTGCTCGGTGAATTGGTGAGATGATTTAGCAGTTAGTGAAGCTAAAGTATTGATAAAGTGATTTTATTTTTTGATGTTTGATTTAAGCTTGTGTAGTGATGGTTTGAAAGAAATTTTTTTAAGAGCAGTTGTAAGTATTTGATGAATTAAACTTTTTGACTTTGGATTTTTTGGTGTTTAAATTTTTAAAGATTTAGAATTTTTTGTTTTAAAATTTTTTAAGATCGGGAAGTTAAGGAGTGGTATTTGCAGCGGGCTTCTGAGTTTGTGGCTTTCAGCGGTTGACTTGTGATGGGAAGTTGAAGTATAAAATATAATAATATATTTTCTGTATATCGAGGTTTGCTGCAAAAAACTTCAACTTGCGGATTTTTTAAAAATTTGGTATAATGTTTTACAACTTGGCAATTGAATAAGGTTTTTACGAATTTATTTTTGAGTTAAAATTTAACGGGTTTGTAGCCTACCTATGAGGAATTGAAGC